>NZ_JAHQUN010000065.1:0-23249 GCF_019052485.1 Bacteroides sp. MSK.20.82 | reverse complement strand
ATTTACAAGATATTATGATGTGAAATTTTGAGATATAACTAAATTTACCAGATTTCTCATCACAGATAATAAAAACGTTATCTCCAAATCAATAAAACATATCTTCATTCAGAAGATACGCCACAAATATAGGCATATTTTCCTAATAAGAATACCATTAAGGAAGTAAAATGAGTAAATAGAAGGGAGATGAACAAAATCGTCTACAGCCAACGGACTATGTTCCTTCATCGCACGAGATACAAGAATGATTTCCCCTTCTTATTGCCTCTGCACAAAGAACAAGCTGCACGAATACCCAAAAGAAGCAGGGATACTTTGTTTATCTCCCTATTATAGTTTATCTTTGCTACTGATATAGCTAGTTGTTCACGACCGTGATCAGCTCTTACCACGGCCGTAATCAACGCTCTTCACGGCCGTGAGCAACATTTACCACGGCCGTGAACAACTAATGATGCAAGCACCTTCATCCAACAATGCAGGCATCATAAACCAAAGATAAAGGCAGGATAACTTATGTATGAACGCTTGACAGCAAGCAGGCAATCACTATATAACCCGAGTTCTGTCCAAGTCCGGAAACTAATGATTAGTTTTGCGGATCAAAGGTAGCTATATCTTTATAACAAACAAGAAACGACGAATATGTTATAACGATGTAAAGCAATGGACGAAATAGAGAAAAACAACGGTGAGATCATCATATACCGGACAGAAGACGGAAGGACACAACTTGAAGTCCGTTTGGAGGATGAGAACGTTTGGCTGTCACAACAACAAATAGCCAATCTGTTTGGTGTACAAAGACCGGCTATCACAAAGCATTTGAGAAATATCTTTGAAAGTGGAGAATTAGAAGAAAATTCAGTTAGTTCCATTTTGGAACATACTGCGAGCGATGGAAAAAATTATAAGACACAGTTTTATAATTTAGATGCCATCATATCAGTCGGATATAGAGTCAACTCCCTACAAGCCACCCACTTCCGCCGCTGGGCCACCGAACGTCTGAAAGAATATCTGATCAAAGGTTTCGCCATGGACGACAAACGTCTGAAAGAAATGGGCGGCGGCGGTTACTGGTACGAACTACTCAACCGTATACGCGACATCCGTTCATCTGAAAAAGTACTCTACCGTCAGGTTCTTGACTTGTATGCCACCAGTGTAGACTATGACCCAAAGGCAGACGAATCCATCCGGTTTTTCAAAATCGTGCAGAATAAGTTACACTATGCCGCCCACGGCCACACAGCAGCAGAAGTGATCTTCGAACGAGCCGATGCAGAAAAGCCATTTATGGGACTGACCACATTTCCCGGCGAACAACCCCGGAAAGAAGATGTACTGATAGCTAAAAACTATCTCAATGAAAAGGAACTGAAGATACTGAACAACCTGGTTTCCGGATACTTCGACTTCGCAGAAATACAAGCCATCAAACGTTCGCCCATGTATATGTCGGACTATATACATCACCTGGACCTCATCTTATCGACCACCGGAGAGCAAGTTTTGCAGAACGCAGGCACGATCTCTCACGAACAAGCCAAACAAAAAGCGCTGGGCGAATACCAAAAATATCATGTCAAAACCCTGTCGCCTGTAGAAGAAGCATATTTTGACAGTATCAAGAAACTGACAGCCGAAACAAAGAAGAAGAAAAAGAAATAAAATACAATAAACAGTATCATGGCAATACAATTTGAACTCTACAAGTCTCCCAACCCCAAGGACGAAGAAGACAAGGAACTCTACCACGCACGGGTAGTCAACTTTCAGCATATCGACACCGACTATCTCGCCAAAGAAATACAACAAGCGACTTCGCTGACCGAAGGGGATGTAAAAGCCGTCCTCGAATCGCTGAGCCACTTTATGGGATCACGCCTCCGGGAAGGGGAACGTGTTCACCTCGACGGCATCGGCTACTTTCAAGTAAAGCTGAACAGTCTGGAACCGATCACCTCGCCCAAGCTGAAAGCAAACCAAATGAAACTCAAAGCAAACATCGGCTTCAAGGCGGATAAAAAACTGAGAAGTTCGGTAAGCGTCGTCAAGGTGGAACGCAGTAAACTGAAGTTACACTCAGTGCCACGCTCCAACGAAGAGATAGACAGACTGCTGACCGCGTATTTCAGTAATAACCAAATACTGACCCGCTCGGACTTTCAAGGACTTTGCAAACTTACGCTTACCACTGCCGCCCGACATATCAAACGACTGAAAGAAGAAAAGAAGTTGCAGAATATCAATACTCGTCAGAGTCCGGTTTATATTCCGATGCCGGGGTATTATGGTAAGCCGGAAGTAGAAGACAACGTAAAATAAGGGAAAGACAGAAAGAATATGGCTTCAATAAGGGTGAGAGATGCTGCACCAGAACAAGAAAAGCAATGAGTATTGATAGAACTTTTGAACGATTGGTCTTTTTCATTTCCAAACAAGTCACTGCTTCCAAACTTTTCCTGCAATAAATGAATAGCGCCCATCGCTTCTTCGTAGGTGGCACGAAACTCCCGGCTGGGAGTAGTGGAGACTACTTCCAGTTGCTGGAAATCGTATTTATCAAGTGTGTCCAGACCATAAGTGTAGTCAGTAATGACACGCAACAGTCCGTTAGCCTCATCCAATGTTAGTTGCTTGTGCTCGATGACGTTGGAAAGGAGGTGAACAGTATTCTTCAAGTCTTCCAATTGCTCTATCTTTACTTGCTGATTGACGGCATAGCCTTTGATCAGGTATTCTTTCAAAACTTTGTTTGCCCAGACGCGGAATTGGGTACCGCGTTGCGACTTTACACGATAGCCGACGGAGATAATCACATCCAAATTATAAACAGCCGTCTCATATTGTTGGTCACTATAACTACCCATATGTGCAAATTTTGCACATGTGATATCACGTTCAAGTTCACCTTCCCTATAGACATTATTAATATGCCTGCCTATAACAGTACGATCCTTCTGAAACAATTCTGCCATTTGAGCCTGAGTCAGCCACACTGTTTCATCCTCCAACTTCACATCAATTGAAGTCTTCCCATCTTTTGTCTGATAAATGACAATATTTCCTCTATCGTTCATAAAATGCCTCCTTTTTTATGCATTGCGCCCGTCCATTGCCTTGGTTAGCAATGGACGGGCGTACAAATGTAATACTTTAAAAAAGAAAAAGGCGACATACCGGCCTTTTATTCGACCGGACAAACCCATAATTGACTCTTATATTAAAGCGATTGATTCAATAAAGTTATAATCGAACGTGCCGGAATCCGAACTGTTCTTCCACTCTTCACTTTCTCAACGGGTAGCAGATCTTCTCCTTCTACATCCGAAGTGCGATACACCTGCCATCGAGTTTTCTTGCCATTTATCTTATTGATTGAAAACTCTTTGTCTTCCTGCGCATAGTTAATGAGAACAACAGCGTATGAGCCGTCCGCATTTTTATAAGCAGAGCACATCAGTCCTTTTTGGTCCGTATCGCCTCCGGGGATTAAATTCCCCGCTTGATCGAAAGCAGAAATCGACAGGCGGACAGCTCCCGGACGGATGAAACGACTATAATTACCCAAAGCCCACATGAGTTTGGAGTCTTCTACCCGACCATCCTTCAAGTCATCATTCGTGTATTCCCGAATCAGCCCGTCTTTATAATCACCGCCGACGGCACGCCACCACTGCCAGCTCTTCGCTCCCGCATACACGATGTCATGATGGATGATACGGGCAACGTAAAGTGCCGTCTTCATCGTACGGTCGAAGCCGTGACCGCCACCTATCTCTTCGTCATTCCCCATGATACAGGTTTCTGACTGCCAGAAGCCGACGTTGTATTTATCCAGAGCTTCACGCAGTTGGCAGCGCATGGCACGCAGTTCACTCAGAGGAGTCGTTGTCCAGTAACTATGACCAAGCATCAGTCGGGGCACATTGGGCGTATCACCTAAATACGTATCCACACTGTCCGGGCAGAAGAAAGCCTGAATCTGATAGCCACGCTGCCAGTCCGTCTGATGGGTACGGAGCATACAGCGATAGTCCGAAGACTCGTTCACCATAATCTGCGTATCCATTTTCCGGTTCACAAACTCCCGGCTCAGCAAACGGACGGTCCGGGCTACTTCCCGATTGGTTGCCGGAGAGCCTTCCTGCTTCGGTCCTACCCAGTTCCAATGCCCGTCCGGTTCGTTGAAAGGACAGAT
The DNA here is from genome assembly GCF_019052485.1 of Bacteroides sp. MSK.20.82. Classification (NCBI taxonomy): domain Bacteria; kingdom Pseudomonadati; phylum Bacteroidota; class Bacteroidia; order Bacteroidales; family Bacteroidaceae; genus Bacteroides; species Bacteroides sp. MSK.20.82. The sequence goes on along the minus strand of NZ_JAHQUN010000065.1, from coordinate 19,039 downwards.
ATAGTTGAACTTTATTCCGTCGTGCTTCTCTATTCCTTCTACTACATCGGCCAGGAAACGGGCATATTTCTCGTAACATTCCGGCTTCAGATTGGCGGTTCCTCCACGACCGGTATTGGTAGCCAGACCGTTCTGAGTATAATATACGGGAGGGGAATTCAGAAATGCGAGGAATTTAGTGACGCCCCGTTCTTTTGCCAGTTTCAAAAAGTTGCGTTGCCCCTGTTGCTTGTTCCAGTCGTAGGTTCCGTCGGCATTCATAAAGCATTCGGTACGCATCCACGAAGAACCGATCTGACTGGCTTCTCTTTGCTCGGTACTACCTGCACCAACGTTGAAACGCCAAAGAGACAAGCCGATTCCTTTCGGTTTTCCATTCGCATCGTTCTCTGTGCTGAACAGCCAGTCGGCTATCTGGTTTTGTTTCTCCTGCGCCCACAAGCCAAGGATATGCATACTCCAGGCATCGGAAGCGCCGAAGTGTTCCATTGTCTGCAGAGGTTTGTCCACTTCAATCTGATAACGTAGGTCGGGGGCGGGCTGGGAACATCCGCCTACCATACCTATATATAAAAAAGCTAAGGCGACTGACAGTAATTTATAGTTCATCGTGAAATTTGTTTTTTATAATTTTTAAAGTGATAGTACAAAAATACGTGATTACGGCTAACTTTGGGGAATACAAAACGACCAAAAACTACCACAAATCTTGCAATGTCACAAATTATAAGGCTGAATAAAAACAAACTGGCAGGTTTAAGAATTCCTTGAACCTGCCAGTTATTATTTCATCGACTTAAAGCAACACCTTTTTCTACCTTGCTGATAACCTAATTCAGTTACTAGATTTATAAGCTCATTTAGTTGCTACCTGCATCTTCATCCTGATAGGTAAACGTACCCACCATCTGATAAGTCTTGCCATCCGCAGTATACTTATAATCTACATTAAAGACTTTCGAGTTCTGATTATAAGTACATGTACCATCAATCAAGTCAAAGTCCTCCCATGCCGAGATACTGACATTGTTACCAGCATCAACTTTCAGTACAACAGCATGTTTCTTGATATTGGCAGTTGTTTCCGCCTGTTGCTCGTTATAGAAACGTACTGCATTTTCTTCTGTAGCTTTCAATGTTCTGACTATAGTAATAGAAGTGGATGCAACTATTTCATCATTACTATCCAGTTCGTGCCGAAGAGCCTTGAAGATGTAATTACCTGAGTATTTATTTACCAGATTGAAGGATACAATAAGTGCCGAGTCCTTCTGGTTGATCTCATAACCGGCAGAAGAAGAAGCAATCTTGAAAGTTATCGCATAAAGCGAATCGCACTCCAGACCTTCTGTTTTAACTTTAAAGGGAACTCTCGCATAAGTTTCGCCGGCTTTCAATGTAGTAGTATAGGAAGGTACCTCAAAAGCACTGGCAGCAAGTCCCTGATATTTGATATCGGTGGCAAGGAACTTGAACTTTTTATTATACCAGTCAATTACACTGTTATGGCTTTCCAGAGTCACATCCACATTCCCGTCAATCAAAAGAGAGCCACTTACACCCACTGTAATGAATCCTTCCTGCACTTCACTGCTATAAGCAAGCTCTTTAGTCACAAGATTGCTGGAAGCGCCGATCAGATAGAGCGTCTTCTTATATTGCTCCTTATCAAGCGGGCTTTCATAATCACAGCTACTTAAAACGACCAATAACAAAAGTATCGGATATAGTATTTTATTGATATTCATAACAAACGTTTTTTACTTAATTATTAATTCTGTACTTCGTGTGCAAAATTACCATCCCGGATTCTGAACCAGTTTCGGGTTCTTATCCATCGTTGTACGAGGGATAGGCAGGAAGTAATCTTTATAAGAGAATACACGATGCGAACGAGTATTATTGATCACTGTTTCCGTATGGAATGCTTTACGGTCTGTGCTACGTGCAGCAATGTTCATACCTGTTACAGGCTCATTGTATGCATCGATCGCATCTCCCCATCTACGCAAATCGTGATAACGTCTGCCTTCACAGAAAAACTCCACACGTCTTTCACGCTTAATCAAATCCCGCATCGTAGTCACATCCCTTGCATCATCCGCTGTAATCCCCGGCAAACCGGCTCTATAGCGAACCATATTAAAGTATTTCACCATCTCGTCCACATCACGGCTCACTGTAATCCCATTCTCTTCATCGGTATATGTATTACTTCCCAACTCATTCAATGCTTCCACATAGTTGAGCAGCACCTCTGCATAACGCATGATCGGGAAAGTTTTCGACTTCATCATACCTTTCAGCTGATCCTCTACATAATGAATGTACTTCTTGCAGGTAAAACCAGTGTGGTTATAATCTTCAGGATGATCGGACGACGGTGCAGCAGTACCATTAGCATAGTAAGTAACTGTCTGCTTAGTTTGATTACCTTCGGTTCCGATGTAAGAAAGTCCGCTCCAGTAGCAATGGTTAAAACCTACGCTGGCATAGAAACGCATTTCCATCTTATCAAACATCTTAGCAGCATCGGATGGAAGTGTATAGTCAGAGAAAGACTGTGAACTACCACCAATGGCTTCCCAGTAATTTGTGGGATAAAGTGGTGAGTTATTGATGTCGCTACCGTCTTCCATACGGAAAGCTTTCACAGTCGCATAAGTAATATTCAACCCATTACTACCACCCAGGCTCGTAGGAGTAGCAATCCATGCCGGAGAGTCGCCAGCTGTACTAGAGTAGCCGCACATATAAATAAACTCGTCATTATTATAAGCCGGAGTTTCACCATTGAACATAAAAGCATAAGAACGAAGCGCATCTATACCTCCCGCTCCATTAGGATAGTTTTCGTCAGGCACATTCTCCGGTAGCGGTTTTGTGTCTAGTTTTCTCTCAACAGTGTGCAACTTATATTTAAAGCTACCAGCTTCCGAGCCCTTAATCAAACGTTTGGCAAGAAGAGCGGCTGTTCCCCATTTGGATTCGTCTTTGACCTGAGGCATAAAGTTGGTGCCGTCCGAACGCTTCCAGTCAGCATAAAACTCATTTCCGTTGTACCAAGGACTTGCTTCGATCAGTCTTACTCTTCCCATCAATGCCAATGCCGCTCCCGAGGTAGGCAGATTGACTAGGGTAGACGTACGGCTGGAAGGAAGATATTCGTATGCTTTCTCAAAATTCTCGCAGATATAGTTAATACAATTCTCGTATGTCTCTCTTTCCAATGACATGCTTTCCGCACTGGCATCCACATCATAAGCCGTTTCAGGCACAATGGGCACAGGTCCGTAAGCCTCTACCAGTTTATAATAGAAATAAGCTCTCAAGAAATAACAACGTCCCATAAAGTCACGCAAATCGCTCGTAGTAATATCCTCACATTCATTGATTCTTTCCAAGACGAGGTTGGCTTTACGAATACCTTTATACCAAGTACCATAGTTATTATAGAAATCACTCTGTGGAGTCACTTCGTCCACCATCAGCTGGATAGCTTTATGACGGGAGTCATTCCATGATGTAAAGTTCTCGTCCGAAGCTCCCTGATAAGGCGACCAAGCATTGGTCCACAAGTCTCCTTCATTAGGTAATAACTTTCCGGCACCATTGATATATTCTTCCAGATATTCCTTACGTTTAAATACAGAGTCTAGCTCAAAAATCTCATCGAAGTATGAGTCTACATCCAGGTAGTCGTCACAGGAGGTAAACATACTTCCTGTGCAACACATCAGTGCCATAGCGGCTATGCAATATATTTTTCTGAAATTCATAATTATACGATTTATGATAATGTTACAATTGAAACGGGATTAAAACGTCACATTAAGCTGAAGGGTGAATTTCCGTTGCAGAGGATACACGGCACCGTTTGACGATGCCTGCTCCGGGTCCCAAAGTTTCACCTTATCCCACACATGCAGGTTTTCGCCTACAAGGCTCAAGGTAGCGTTCTGTACACTAATCTTATCTCGCAACCATGCGCTGGTGAATCTATAAGACAACTCGATATTTTTCAATCTGAAATAGCGGCCATCTGCCAACCAAAAGGTAGATGCGCGGTTATTGTTCTTATTCTCACCATAAGTCAGACGCGGGAAACGCGCGTTCGGATTTTCCGTACTAGCGTCACCGGAATATTCTCTCGGTGTCCAGCGATTCTTTTGATCAGCTACAATGTTAAGTACATTGCCTCGCGTTTCCCAAGCAAACGGATAGTATCCTGACCCCCCATAGAAATATTGCACTTTACCTACACCTTCAAAGAAAATGCTGGCAGTAAACTGTTTGTATCTGAATTCAGCAGCAAAACCATACTGAAGAGTCGGAGTATTCGAATAGGATAACGGTACAATATCATCATCATTGATAACACCATCACCATTGACATCTTTATACTTAATGTCACCTGGACGCACATCAGAAGAATAGGTTTGAACAGGACTACTTTCAATATCTGCCTGATCTTTGAACAAACCTAAAGATATCAAACCGCGTTGCACTCCATAAGGAACGTCTACAAAAGACTGATAAGGATATACCACGCCTGATTGCTCCCAATAGGTTACGTTATTGCGGGCGAATGTCCAGTTGCCACGAACTGTCATTCCAAAATCTTTGGTGAAATTATGGTTGAACGTTATGTTTCCATCAAATCCCCATGATTCCATTCCACCGATGTTGGTATACGGATTGGTTACAAAACCAGCTTCTTCAGGAATGTTGGCACGTTGCTGGAAGATACCTTTGTTTTTATCCTTAAAGATGTCGGCAGTCAGTTCCACTTTGTCATTAAACATTTTCAGGTCTACACCAATATCCATTTTAGTTGTCTCTTCCCAGTTCAAGTCATTGGCACCTACGCGGCTCTCGCCAACAGTGCTACCAGGCCATGTTACTGAGCTATAATCGGTAGACACAGTAGAAAGATACGGGAAGCGGATTTTCTTGATACGGTCATTACCTACTTTACCCAAAGAAGCTCTGAGTTTGAAGAAATCGAGGAACGGAAGCTTTTCACGCGTCCATTCATACTGAGTAGGCACCCATCCCAAAGCTACTGCCGGGAACCACCCGTAGCGGTTGCCTTTCTTGAATTGCTCGGAACCGGTATATCCTACATTGAATTCAAACATATAAGTATCCTTATAAGAATAAGTAGCACGAGCAGAAATAGCCTGATAACGTTTAGGAATGGAACGAATTCTTTCATCCAATGTGGTGTCGTCATCATCATTATTCAGATAAGAGTCTTTATTTTCCTGACGGTAGGCATTAAGTAATCCGGTCACACGATGGTCTTCGCCAAAGATTCTTTCGTAATTGATATTTCCTTCAAAATAATACTGACGGGCAATGCGGCGATAATCGCTGTAAGTCATATCAGTAGCACTCGATGTACGTTTAGAGATCAATGCTCCATTCTGCTTTCTTCCTGTGGCATAATATAAGTCCGGAGTCTTGGTACGATACTGGTCAAAGTAGCCGGTATAGTTAAATGAGAATACGCCTCTTGCAGACAGTCCTTTTGTGATGAAATCCAACTTCTGATTCAGACTGGCATTCATACGGGTGGCCTGTGTTTCACTGATCTTATACCCTGTATAGTTCAACTGTACATAAGGAGAAACCTCATCCGAGTTTCTACCAAATGATGGAAGAGTACCATTGGAGTATTTCACCGGAACGATTGTTGCCGGAAGATTAGCTTGCGCCGACCATAATGCATTGTTATTATCACCATATCCCGGAGAATTACGTTTAGTGATAATCGTTTCCATATTCAAAGAGAGTAGAGTTGTTTTAGTCATATTGGCGTCTACGTTCGCTCTGAAATTATATTGATGGTAATCCACATTAGTATTATGTTTACTTACCGACTTATCTTGTTTGAAAACAGCTCCCTGGTTCATGATACCCATACTTACATAATAACGTGCATTGGTACCACCACCAGAAAGACTCAGGTGATGTTGATTGTCAATCACATAGTCATTCAGAATCACATCTCTCCAATTCACATTCGGATAAAGATCCGGATCGAGACCGGAACGGAACAGTTGGATTTCAGAATTAGTATAAATCGGATTCTTACCTCTGACAACACGTGCTTCATTAGCAAGGTTTGCATAGCCCACTGCATCTACATACTCCGGCATGCGGGGAGAATAGGAATATGTGGCATTTGTCTTGAAGTTAACAGTTAACTTACCGGCTTTACCTCTCTTGGTAGTTACAATTACTACGCCATTGGCACCACGCACACCATATACGGCAGTTGCCGAAGCATCTTTCAAAACTGAGAAACTTTCAATATCTGCAGGGTCGAGTGTATTCAAGTCACCTTCTACACCATCAATCAAGATCAGTGCCGAAGCATTTGCCCCAAACGTACTGATACCGCGTACCCAAAATTCAGAGAAGTTATTGCCCGGCTCACCACTACGAGTCACACCAATGATGCCCGGCACACGACCTTGAAGCATATTGGATACAGAAGTGGCGGGAACCTGCAACTGTGCCGGATCAACAGAAGTAATAGCTCCCACAACAGAAACTTTACGCTGTGAACCACGACCTACTACCACTACTTCATCCAAACTACTGATACTTTGTTTCAAGACAATAGTCTCACGCTCTTTAGATTCGGTTACTTTCACTTCTTTATTCTCAAAACCTACATAGGAAAACACAACGGTAGATTTAGGAGGAATATTGTTTAAGCGGAACTTTCCGTCCAAGTCGGTGATTACTCCAATAGATGTCCCTTTCACAGCAACACTCACGCCTATGAGTTCCAATCCGTCTTCACCGATGACAGTACCGGAATATGTCAACCCTCCCTGAGCGTATGCCATAGAAGAAAAGAGACTGCATACTATAAATAAGATGCTTATTATTTTTTTCATGATTAAATTCTGATTAATGTGTTTATTCTATTGAATACTTTCTTAATGCCGGCTCGTAGCGCATAGCAATCCAGTAACCACCATTCCCGTCATAGCTAATATCTTGAGGTCCATTAAATAAAGCAATATCAGGTGAACCATCATCGGTTCCATGTACAGTGGATGTACCCAATACAGTAGTTACATATCTTTTCTCCATATTCTCATCATAAGCGATTTTACGTATTACGTGACTATTATCCCCCTGACAAACGAAAATATTACCATCTTCATCTATTGTAAGACCACGTAAATACTGGAATTTTGCTTCATCAGCCAAAAAACCGTCTGTAGTTCCTGTATTATTCTGGTTAATCTGCTCGTAAGCATGTGTACCATCTTCTTTTACCCAAACTTTCAGAATCTTATTTTTATCAGTAGTTACATAGAAACAATCTTCAAAAGCACTATAAGCGATGTAAGCGAAAGGACCGCCACTAAAATCATTATGTTCAAACAAAATCTCATTATTAGTTGGATTATCGACTTCAATACGTCCTAAACGACCTCTTGCTGTAACATAATACAACCATTTATTGTCGCCATCCAAAGCGACAGCCCAAAGGTCAGTACCTGAACTGATATCACAAAGCCGAGAAGGAACCCATGCCTGCGATTTCTTATAGACATAAACGGTATTAGCACCATTAATGGTAGCACCATAAGCCAATGTTTTATCATTAGATATCGCCACTTTCCCAACGACAGGTCCATTCTGTATAGTAATCACAGCATCTTCGTCTATGGAGACATAACGTACACTATTATTTTCCCATGCCTGACCTACAATACCTGACTGCTCATCAATGCAAGCAACACCAAACATCTGCCCAAAAGTTGCCTCAGCCAGACTTCCATCTTTACCGGCACCATCAGCTCGTACAAAATCACCGGCAATAGTAGATACATTCTCAGACACAGAATATTTAAAAGTCTCATCAGCCACCACAGTCTGATCATTCACCTTAACCGTAATCTTATTGAAACCTTCTGCCTGACGTGGCGCCATACAATAAATCGTAGTATTATCTACTCCCACTACGGCAGCCTTGTTCTCCTTTTCCATATTATCTGTGAATAATACGGTTACCACAGATTTGTCATTTCCAAAGTTATTACCTATAATAATCACTTTCTCTGCTACCCGACCGGTATCCGGCGTAAAATAGTCAATAGTGACAGGTTTGTTCGGGTCATAGGAATCCGTACCTGATTCCTTGTTGTCATTACAGCACATCAGCACCAACGACAAAAACCCTAATAAGGGAAGAAATAGTCTTTTCATAACGTTTTTCTTTTTACATATTAAATATTGGTTCACTAAAAATTCTTTATTGGCATATCAGCGTTATAAACGCAGGAAGATAAAACAGCACATATAATCAGGAAAAAGACATCGATTGACGAATGACTTTAGTTTTTTAAAGATTATATTAGTTTTCATTTTCATAATATTAGTTTATTTCGTTGTTATCTACAGCAAAGATACGAATGAGTGTAGATTTTACATTATAAAAATCATTCAAAAAACGTAGAGAATCATTCATAAACGATTTACACACGTTGGCTGCAAGAAACACAACTCCTTTCTTCCTCTTTAGCAGGACTTTATATGAATATGAATAATATAGATCGAGTTTAATAATCTATAGAGTAGATATTCAATGATGACGGACTACCTTTATACAATGTCTCTACATTTATTATTAACGGCGCCGAATTATCGGAATTATAGCATCGAATGACTGCTTCACCCTTTTCATTCGTTTTCACATTCGGATTCCAGTATAGTGTGCGGCGAGAATCTTCCGTATAGAGAGGAGCGCCATCAGGATAAGCTGGTGAATAAAATTCCAAGGGCTCATTATATCCTTGTATATAGGTATGACGAATCCCCCGCCGGGCTTTATAAGTTTTGTTCGGGTCCCAGTCATCAATCGTAGTGATGGAGCAAACTACTACTGACGATTTCTGCAACGGACCTTTCTTCATAGTCTTTCTATCTTTCTCACCCCAAAGTGCATCTGGTCCGGAATCCGCACCTATAGCATCCTGCAAAGACAAATCACTCAAATCTCCATCCTGCCAGCGACCACTCCAAAAATTATTTGCTGTAAATTTCGTCACTCTATTACTCTGCTTGTTCATCACAAAAACAGATTCCCCCCCTGCCTGATCATAATAAAGCATGATAGATTTAATAGCATCCACATCTTTGTCCAACACATAATCCGTTTTACCATAAGATAAAACCCCGCCGTTGACTATAAATAAAACTCTTGAGTTATTATAGTGCAGGCTCAGCGAATCACTCAATCTGAAATTAGGATTTAATTCCTTCAACAGCATAGGCAGATTGTACACCGCTTCTCCTTTATCACGCATTTTATCTACCACCTGCGTTATATTATAATAACCCAGAATCTCTTTTTCAAAGCGTTCAGTTTGCTTCAATAACAAGTTCAGACGCTTGGCGTTCACCACCACTTCATCCAGCAAATGATGATCCGGTCCGAATACAGAATCTTTATAAGCAATATCCAAGGTGTCCAACAACTGTTTCAAATCACCCGCCTCTTTCCATTCCGGATTCAGCTCATAATAATCAAGCTTCCGTAAGGAAGGCTCAAAAAAATTACGGAACAACTTCACGACTGCCTGCTTGTTCCACTTCTTTCCCTCGTTCCGTGTCTGTATGAGAGCATCCATAGAACCGCTAAAACCATCTACCGGCGCACTAAAATACCCCAATGAATCCGTTTTTGTCATACCTGCAATAGAGACCGAATCCCTGCGCGCAAGAATACTCACCCCGACATTCCGTAACGCCTTACCGAAATAAGATTCGACCTGTCCATACAGGGTCAGCGAGGTCTCCGGAAGATACCGAGGCAAGAAAGGACGTTTACCTATCAGTCGGGAAAGGTCATACTTCCGCCAGCCACGTACCAACAGAAGGACATCCAACATTTTGAAACGTTCGGCAGACTGGTTCTCAAAATAAAAACCGGGTTGATGAATATAGCCTTTCAGATCGGAGACAAGCAACAAATCCGTATAAATGGAATGATCGTATTCCCGAAAATCAGACTCTACACCGTTGCGGATAGATACAGAAAGATTGGCCTGTACCGGACGATTCAGATGATCTCTCACTTTAATCCGGCAAGTCACCGGCTCAAAAGGACGATACAGGGCGTGATCCGTTTTACAGGCAAGGAGCATGGAAGAACGCGGCATCACATAACAAAAACGCTCGCATAACGTTTCCCCTTTCAGATTGACCAGAGATATCTGTTGCACTCCGGGCGGTAGTTCTTTAGTCGAAATCCGGAATTGGCAGTTCAATTCATCTTCAAAGTCCAGTGTCATACATTTGTAAGGTCGCCCCTGAGAAGATACAAAAACAGCCAGTGTGTCTTTCATTGCCTGTGAACTGCGGGCTACAGTGATATCCAACATTTCCCGCCGGTTATCGATTCGGAGTACATATCCTTGTGGAAGAGCTTCCGGAAGGTCAAACTGATAAGTGGAGCCTTCATAATCAATTTTTGCCACACCCGCCTTTTCTTCGGGCTTATACTCAAAGTAACCCATCCCGTCATGCAATGAACGGATATGCGCCAGTTCTTCACCACTCGGCAAAACCACTGTTCCCTCTACATCAGCAGCTCCTTTGTCACGGCTGGTGGCTTCAAAAGCTACAATCGAAGATATGCCTTTAACCAGTTGTCCACCCTCCGGAAAAAAGCGGACTGTAAACTTCTTCTCTTTATCCTTCGGCCTCTGTTTCATCGAAGCGTCCATACGATAGGTAGCTATACTCCGAGGAGTCTCTTCATCGCTCAGCCGTTTCCGATAGACGGGTAATACACGGGAAAAACAGGAAGGGTTATCAAAAGCAAGCATCCACTTTGTATAGGCACGCATTTCATAATAACCGGTAAAGAAGGTATTGTTCAAAATGATTTGTCCCGTTCCCTCCCCATCCGTAAGCTGAATAATTTGCCGCTCTACGACATTTCCCAACTGGTCCAGTAATTCTACATACAAAGGTTTGCTGATCGTCGTCGGTAAGTTTTGTTCAGCCGTCACTACATACGCTTTGAACCAAATCGTATCACCAAGGTAATAACTTGCATTATCCAAATGAAGACTCACTTTCTCGCGAGGGTACGCATCTGCGAAGTTCTGCGCATAACGGAAATATCGGGAAAAGATTGTATCGGATGACTGCGCATAAACGTTCGCTGTACACAAGATGAACAGAGTGGTAATAAAAAATGCCTTCCAGCTTTTATCATGTTCGTGTAAAGAATCAGATTCCATTTTCTGCAAGTATTAGATTCGGTTATTTGATTGATTGCAAAATTACAGTTGTTTTATTTTATTCGCTGTAAAAATCATGCAGAAAGGGTAGAAAATCATGCAATGAATCATTTGTCTATACTAAATACAAGATTTATTTGTACTTTTGAGAGTGAATATCAAGGAATACATAATATCTGAAACGATGAAAACATACATTGCGGCTTTCTTCCTCCTGCTATCCGCCACATTTGTGGCAGCCCACCCTTACCTCATCCAAAGATTGGGAATAGAACAAGGCTTATCCAACAATTATGTATTGAGTATCACGCAGGACAAGCAGGGATTTCTGTGGTTCGCCACCGAAGAAGGGCTGAATAAGTTTGACGGAACCCGCTTTATCACCTACTATAAAGAGGAGCAATCTTCTTCTGTTCAAAGCATTACCGGCAACGAACTCAATGAAGTGTACGCCGATCCCGTGCAGCCTGTTATCTGGATAGCCACCCAGCGGGCAGGACTCAACGCTTATAATTACGAGACACAAAGTTTCAGCGTCTACCAATATAATCCGGAAGACCCGCAAAGTCTGATAACGAACGATGTCACTCACATTACCTCATCCGTACAAGCCGGCAAAGGGTTATGGGTATGTACTTATTACAGAGGTATAGAGTATCTGGACATCGCTACCGGGAAATTCACTCATTATAACAAAAGCACAGTACCCGCCCTTCCCTCTGAGCAGACCTGGACAGCCACGGAGGCTGAGGATGGCAAACTATACATCGGACACGTAGAAGGCGGGTTGAGCATCCTCTCCCTGAATGACAAATCCGTGAAGCACTTCGTCCATGATCCTCAAAACCCGAACAGCCTTCCGGGGAACGATGTGCGTTGTATCTATAAAGATACCAACGGAAATATATGGATCGGAACCAGCAAAGGACTAGCCCTGTTCAATGCCAATACAGAAACATTTACCAACTTTCATAACAACCCGGGGAATATTCACGGAGCATTGTCAAGCTATATCTTCTCCATCAAACAACTCAAAGACAACAAACTCTGGATTGCAACAGAACTGAACGGAATCATGATACTGGACTTACAGCAAAATCAGTTTCTGCTGCCCGAACAAATACGCTTTGAGTTTATCCGCGAAGGGGACAATAACTACAGTTTGTCCAACGCCAGCGCACGGTATATCTTTCAAGACTCTTTTAATAATATCTGGATAGGGACTTGGGGAGGAGGAATCAATTTTATCAGCAATGCTCCTCCCGCATTCCATACATGGAGCTATTCACCCACCCAAATGAATGAAAGTTCGCTGAGCAACAAAGTCGTTAGCAGCGTCTGCGATGACGGACAAGGAAAATTGTGGATAGGAACTGACGGAGGAGGTATTAACGTATTCGAAAACGGAAAACGGGTGGCCATTTACAATAAAGAAAACAGAGAACTCCTGTCCAACTCAGTGCTTTGTTCGCTGAAAGACTCGGAAGGCAACCTATGGTTCGGCACCTATCTGGGCAACATCAGCTATTACAATACAAGACTGAAGAAGTTTCAGATCATCGAACTGGAAAAGAATCAGCTTCTCGACGTACGCGTCTTCTATGAAGACAAGAATAAAAAGATATGGATAGGAACTCACGCAGGGGTGTTCGTTGTAGACCTTGCCAGCAAGAAGGTGATTCATCATTATGACACCTCCAACAGCCAGTTGCTGGAAAACTTTGTACGCAGCATTGCCCAAGACAGTGAAGGACGTTTCTGGATAGGAACTTTCGGAGGAGGAGTCGGGATATATACGCCGGATATGCAACTGGTCAGGAAGTTCAACCAATACGAAGGTTTTTGTTCCAATACGATTAATCAGATATACCGGAGCAGCAAAGGTCAGATGTGGCTTGCCACCGGTGAGGGGCTGGTATGTTTTCCTTCGGCCCGCAATTTTGACTATCAGGTTTTTCAAAGAAAAGAAGGACTGCCCAATACACATATAAGAGCTATCAGTGAAGATAAGAACGGCAACATCTGGGCAAGTACCAATACCGGCATCAGTTGCTATATCACCTCTAAAAAATGTTTCTATACCTACGATCACTCCAACAACATCCCACAAGGAAGTTTCATCAGCGGATGCGTTACCAAAGATCATAACGGGCTCATCTATTTCGGCTCTATCAACGGATTGTGTTTCTTCAACCCCGATATTGCCATAAACAGTCCGCAGATTCCTCCTGTGGTTATCACTAAAGTGAGAATTCCCGGACGACTCACAAGTCGGGAGAAGAACGAAACCGCTATTCCCATTTCCGAAGGAGAGATAGAATTGACTCATGAACAAAATAGTTTTAATCTTACTTTCAACGTACAGGACTATTCACTGGCCAACCAAGTGGAATATGCCTATATGCTGAAAGGACTTGAAAACTCATGGTATACGATCAACGAGCAAAACAGCGTCACCTTCCGCAATATTCCTCCCGGCAAGTATGAGTTTCTGGTAAAAGCCCGCCTGCACAATCAGGACTGGTCGGAGGACACGACATCTCTCAGGATACATATTAACCCTCCTCTCTGGCTGACATGGTGGGCAAAACTTATTTATATTCTGATCACTATCAGCATTATTTATACTATTATCCATGCCTATAAGAAGAAAATAGACCTCGAAAGCCTCTATACGCTGGAAAAGAAAAACCACGAACAAGAACAAGAATTGAATCAGGAACGCTTGCGATTCTATACTAACATCACTCATGAGCTGCGCACACCACTGACCCTGATCCTCGGTCCGCTGGAAGATATGCAGAAAGACACGTCACTGCCGACCAGACAGGTGCAGAAACTTTCTGTCATCCACCTGAGTGCCCTCCGGCTGCTCAACCTGATCAATCAGATTCTTGAGTTCCGGAAAACGGAAACGCAGAACAAAAAGCTATGTGTTTGTAAAGGCAACATTGCGCCCCTGATTCATGAAATCGGACTCAAATACAAAGAACTCAACCAAAAGAAAGCGATTGACTTTCAGATTCAAATAGAAAAAGAAGAAATGCCTCTGTTCTTTGACAAAGAAATCATCACCATTATCCTCGATAATCTGATTTCCAATGCCATCAAATATACGGAACAGGGAAAAATAACCTTGAGCTTGTATCCCACCACACGAAACGGGGTCACTTATACGGAGATTAAAGTCAGTGATACGGGATACGGAATCTCTGCGGAAGCCTTGCCTCATGTTTTCGACCGTTACTATCAGGAAAGCGGCAAGCATCAGGCATCCGGCACAGGTATCGGACTGGCTTTAGTCCGAAATCTTGTAGAACTGCACGAAGGCGAAATCCGGGTGGAAAGCATACAGAACGAAGGAAGTACTTTCTATATCAGTTTATTAACAGATAATATCTACCCCAACGCTTTGCATGGAGACTCTACGAAGCAAACAGAGGAGGAAATGATATCAGAAGCTGTTCCGGAAGATTCTCAAAATACGGAACCGGAAACGAGCAAGCCTATCCTGCTGATTGTAGAAGACAATGAAGATATACAGAAATACATCGCCGAATCTTTCTCCGAATCTTTCGAAGTAATCACAGGCAGCAACGGTGAGGAAGGGAAACAGCAGGCTCTCAACCGTATTCCCGATATTATAGTAAGCGATATCATGATGCCGGTAATGGATGGCATCACGCTATGCCGTCAACTAAAAGAGGATGTGCGTACCAGCCACATCCCTGTCATCCTGTTAACGGCCAAAGATTCATTGCAGGATAAAGAAGAAGGATACGAAGTGGGAGCGGATTCTTATCTGACCAAGCCTTTCAGTGCTTCACTGCTGCGAAGCCGCATCAACAATCTGCTTGATTCGAGAAAGAAACTGATTGCTCAATTCCAGCAGACCGGAACGAGTCATAACCCCAATTCTCATTTGGATGAAAAGCGTTCCATAATCACCGAAGCGCTCAGCAAACTGGATAACGAATTCATTGAGAAAATCACGCAATTGGTTGAGGACAACCTTTCTTCGGAGAAGATCGACATCACTTATCTGTCCGACAAGATGTGCATGAGCGGTTCTACGCTCTACCGGAAAATGAAAGCACTGACCGGACTTTCTACGAACGAGTACATCCGGAAAGTAAAAATGCAGAATGCGGAACGGTTACTCCTCGAAGGAAAATATAATATCTCGGAAATAGCCTATAAAATAGGAATGAACAGTACAGGCTACTTCCGTCAATGTTTTAAGGATGAGTTTGGTGTCTCTCCTTCAGATTATCTGAAGCAGTTCACCTCCCCAACTCCTCCACCATCGTCTTAAACAACGATCTGCTGTCATTCAGCGGCATATCCGTAGCCAAGTCCCAGCTCATCATTCCTTTGAGCTGCTGGTCCATCGCATAACGTGTCTTGGCACGGATATTATTTTGCCCGTCAAAGACATACACGTCTCCTTTATAGGTTACTTCGTTTTGTGCCGGCCCCGTAATCAGCCCGTCCTGCACAAAACTGAAGTAAGCCTCAGTCTTCTTTGAGCCATCTTTTGTCACGCCATAGAAAGGAACGCCTGCCACCAGCTTTTCCTTTGGAATGCCATAAGCCAACGCCATCTGTATATCCGAACAGTATTTCTCCATCGGGAAGCGAACCGGCGAAGGACCGTAACACTGATAAGAAATGAAATCGACCGCAGCAATCGCCTCTTTACTAATCTTATAACACACAGGATGCAGGGATACGCTGAACACATATTTATCTCCCAATACCTCTCTCATCTTCAGAATAGCCAGACTGTAATCTTCATACTCTTTTTCAGTCTCCGCCCATTCAAAATCCAGATCGATGCCATCGAGCTTATTCTTTTCCAGTATCTTCTTTATGTTTTTGGCAAATGCAACACGGGCCGCCTCATCTGCAACCATCGCTTTCCACTCGCCACTGGCAGCGCCCAGACGAAGTTTTGTCTTTGTTCCTTTCACATCCGCACGGACAGACTTTATCAATTCCTCCCAACTAGTCACTCCTTTCCCATTCTCAAAGATACGGGGATTCTCAAACGAAAGCGACCCGTCTTTATTGGGACGGACGTTCAGAAAAATCAGATCATCACTCGCCCTTAAACTCTCGGCAGAAATACGTCCGCGATTGTAGAAATTACCCCGTACATACGAACTAATGAAGCAGTTTTGTTGCGCATACAACGATAATCCGACAAACAAGAGAAGGAAAAATACAATTTTTCTTGGTAGTAGCATAATAATTGATAATTAATGGGTTTTGATCGCAAAAGTAGGTACAGGCAAAGAAAACAAATGTTCAAAAATCACTATAATACTTCCAAAAATCAACATAAAGTTTCTTATTGAGAGATGTAAAACAAAAACATCCTTTTAAAAAGGGAATTAAGTGTTTTACCGGAATCAATTACATTAAATCGCAAAAGTTTTCCGGATTATAATACAAAGTGAATAACAATCACTATCTTTAGGCATAAAATCAGTTCATATGATCATTTATCTACATGAAAGCAACCGTCTAACTTAGACTGACTTTTGAAGAAATGCAACATCTATACGTATATGAATAAACTCGTACTTACCGGTCTGCTGGCAGCCGGAACCATGACGCACCTGCAAGGCGCTCAACCTGCCGGACAACGCCCCAACATCCTTTTTATCCTGAGTGACGACCACACCTCCCAAGCCTGGGGCATCTATGGCGGAGTACTGGCAGAATATGCCCACAACGCCAACATCCGCCGGCTGGCAAAAGAAGGGGTAGTGCTCGACAACTGTTTCTGCACCAACTCTATCTCAGCACCCAGCCGTGCCAGTATCCTCACCGGTCTATACAGTCACCGGAACAGACTGTACACCCTTGCGGACTCACTGGACACCTCCATCCCCACCCTTGCCACCCTGCTACAAGCCAACGGATACCACACCGGACTCGTCGGCAAATGGCATATCCAGTCGCAACCGCAAGGATTCGACTACTACTCCATCTTCTACGATCAAGGCGAATACCGTGACCCGACTTTCATAGAGAGCACCGACCCGTGGCCCGGCAACCACCAGTTCGGCGAACGGGTGCTCGGCTTCTCCACCGACCTCGTCACCGAGAAAGCCATCCGATGGATGAAAGAGCAGGACGGCAATCAACCCTTCCTGATGTGCTGCCATTTCAAAGCAACGCACGAACCCTACGACTACCCGATACGCATGGAGCATCTCTACGACGGTGTCACCTTCCCCGAACCCGAAAACCTGCTGGACTGGGGACCGGAAACCAACGGCCGTTCTTTCAAAGGACAGACACTGGAAGAACTGGAACGCCGCTGGCGCATCGCATCACAGGATCCCGACAAGTGGTGGTGCCGCTACCCCGGACTGCCGTTCAGCACCGAAGGGATGCAACGGACAGCCGCCAGACGTGCTTCCTACCAAAAGTTTATCCGTGACTACCTCCGTTGTGGCGCTACCGTCGACGACAACATCGGCAAACTCCTGAAAGCTCTGGACGAAATGAATATCGCCGACAATACCATCGTCATCTACGTCTCCGACCAAGGCTATTTCCTAGGCGAACACGGCTTCTTCGACAAACGGATGTTTTATGAAGAATCGGCTCGTATGCCTTTCGTTATCCGTTATCCGAATAAGGTCCCCGCAGGAAAACGTCTGGATGATCTGATACTGAATGTCGATTTCGCACCGACGCTGGCAGAATTTGCCGGAGTAAAGATGGAGAATGTGCAAGGAGACAGCTTCGTCAGCAACCTGGAAGGCAACACGCCGACCGACTGGCGAAAAGAAATCTACTATCGCTACTGGACCAATCACGCTATTCGTCCCGCACACTTCGCCATCCGGTCAGACCGTTACAAGCTGATCTTCTATTATGCCCGAAATCTGGACATGACTGATACGGAGAACTTCGACTTTACTCCGTCATGGGACTTCTATGACTTGCAGAACGATCCGCACGAGAATCATAATGCATACAACGATCCGAAATATGCACCTGTCATCAAACAGATGAAGAAGGACTTATTGAGACTTCGCAAAGAAACCGGAGATACGGACGGGAAATATCCGGAAATGCAGGAACTGCTTGAAAAATACTATAATAAGTAAGTGACTGGTACGGAAACTGAACTGTCGCATTTATAACTTGAACTTAGGCAGCTGCTACAAGTGAAAAAGATAGCAGTTTTGCCCTAACGCTCTCATTATTCGCGTGTATCCCTTTATTCATCGGCATTTCAAGCATTACAGCAAGTATGGTGGCAGAGTGAGAGCAAAGGTTTGCTCTCACTCTGCCACCACGGCATATAGGTCGTTTATCCTACATTATACTTTGATTTACTGGGTATTAACATCTGACGCGTCAGCTATTAACGATTGTCATGTCAGCTATTAATAATTGAGAAATCAGGTATTAACAGCTGAGAAGTCATCCATTATTGACTGAAAAATGAAATAATACCTTTCGAACGGACAGGTCAATCAGAGCAACTTATGCGGTCAAGTGAGTTGAATCGAGCTGTCATATGAACGAAATCGACAGTTGTTCCAAGAAGTTTCATTACTTGAAACAGTTTGTTTCATGCCTTGAAACACTTGGTTTCAACAGGTGGAACTAATGATGAAACTACTTGTTCTGAATATATCATGTAAAGGGATGAAGAAAATGCTGCAGATGGCAGTGTACTTCCCTAATAATGGTTGACTTGTTTATCTCTAATAGCTGCTATGTGTTGA
>NZ_JAHQUN010000064.1:0-23988 GCF_019052485.1 Bacteroides sp. MSK.20.82 | reverse complement strand
AGGCTGCCGAAACGCTGGAAGAGTTCTCGCTGGAGAAGAACATCACAGGTATGCGACTCAAAGCACGTGCCACAGGAAACTTATCGACGACCAATCTGAAACTCGACAGCCAGCTGAAACAACAGGCGGAGTATCAGAAACCGACAACGCCCGGAGGAGGAGGTTCCGGGTCAGGCAACACTCCCGATCCGAAACCTAATCCGGACGAAGGAGACGAAGAAGCACCGGACCCGACTGTTTAAGTCATAACCTAAACCCTGACAAAATCTTTAGCCGGGATATGCTAAAGACTCATTAAAAATCAATATTTTTTTCATTTAAAACCAAAAACTATGAGTAATTCATCATCCCGATCCGTATGGAGTTTCATTATCAAAGTAATCATCACTGTCGCTACTGCCGTAGGTGGTTTGATAGGAGTACAAAGTTGTATGTAAACTTATGCGGACCATCACACTGATTATCATTCATTGCAGTGCCACGCCGGAGGGAAAATCCCTCTCGGCGGAGGCTTGCCGACAGGATCATATCCGACATCGGGGATTCCGTGATATCGGTTACCATTTCTACATCACACGTGATGGGGAAATACATCCGGGACGACCGTTAGAGAAGATCGGAGCACATTGCCGGAATCATAACACACATTCCATAGGAATCTGTTACGAAGGAGGACTGGATGCGGAAGGACAAGCGAAAGACACACGTACGCTGGCGCAACGGGGGGCGCTGTTAGCTTTGATTCGTGAGTTACGAAAGAGGTTTCCAAAAGCATTGGTCGTAGGACATCATGATTTAAATCCTCATAAGGAATGCCCCTGTTACCCTTGTGTAGAAGAGTACAGAGAATTGTAGGTTAGTAAAATCAATCGCAACTATCAAGTTCTGTAATGATTTGTCCCGACCAAAAACTGTCGGGACAAATCTTTTATTATTATATCATCTCACCTTTTGTATTCAACATTTTTATACTTTTTCAATCCGCCAATCTCCCATTGTACAACTCTCACCATTCTCACCATCAAAGTTGACCACTACCTTCACTATCGGCAATCCACACAAAACATAATTTCCCGAAACGATGCGGACGACTCAAAATCCTCCATATCAATTATCTTTTTCGCAAAACAACGAAAAAATATCAGATTTACACTAGGCAGTTATCTTTTTCCTTCTCACATTACTCCACCACAGGTTTAGTCCTATCCATACGACAATATCTCCTATCAACATCAACGTATTATCAACATAAGGCATCAGTAAAATATTTATTCCACTAAAAACGCAAGAAACTAAAAGTATCAAAAGCATAGCCTGACGGACTGTAAAACCCATTGCCAAAAATTGATGATGAATATGGTTTTTGTCCGGTTCAAATGGGCTTTTACCATTATAAATACGAACTATAACAACACGAACCACATCAAATGCAGGGACAATAAGAGTACTAAAGGCTATAACAAAAGCCCCTTGTGTAACAGGAATAGATTCTGTATTCTGACTATATTTTATTGCTAAAAAGCTCAAGATATATCCTAAAGTCAAGCTCCCGGTATCCCCCATAAAGATCTTTCGGGCATGTTCCGCACTACCAAAAACATTGTAATAAAAGAAGGGTACAAGCACTCCAAAGGTACTAAAAGCAAGCATACTATAGATCCACAATCCTTTTTCTATAAATAGAAATCCGAAGACTAACAATGCGACGCTACTTAACCCGGAGGCAAGACCATCAATCCCATCAATCAAATTTATTGCATTTGTTATGAAGACAATAGTCAGTATAGTCAAAGGAATTCCAATGTATGGAGAAATAAAGTCAATGCCAAACAAACCATATAAATCATTAATCCAAAGTCCCACTGCAGGGAATAAGCTAGCACAAAGAATTTGAACAATAAATTTCTGACGATAGCGCACACCTACCAAATCATCTGCAATACCGGTTAAATATAAAAGCACCATTCCACATATTAACACCAAGAATTCCGGCAAAATATAGGATGCCAGCAAAGTAGAAATTTCATATCCTGTCAAAGTTCGAATCACAAGGACTGCACAACAGGAAAGCAAGATCGTCGGAAAAAAAGAGACCCCACCAAGACGTGGTATTGCTCGTTTATGCACTTTTCTCTCATCCGGCATGTCAAACAGTTTTTTGCGAAATGATATTAGTAAGATCCGAGGAATGATAAGACGAGCAATATATGCAGAAATAACAAAGGCTATTAAGATAAATACAATATTCATAGCTACAGAATTCTAATTAAAATTATTCCAATCACAAGTACCTAGAAATAGTCTCAATATATTGTTTAAAGACAATATCTAAGCTATACTTTCTTTGCACAAGGTCTCTCCCATTCTCCCCCATCATATTAAGTTCCTCTATTGGAGCGTTTATGATTTTATCCATAGCTAAAGCTAAAGAATCTACATCTTTCTGTTCACAAATAAAACCATTATAGCCATCATTTATGACCTCTTTACATCCTACACCATTTGTAGTAATGATAGGTCTTTTAAGAGAAGCCCCTTCAAGAAGAACAAAAGGAATACCCTCTCTATAATATGAAGGTAAAACTACACATGTACAATCATTTATAAATGGAATTACGTCCCTAGTCTCACCTAAATAAACCACATTTTTTTCCTCAATCCATTGATCCATTATTTCATCAGGAATAGCACTCGGATTTTTCACGCCTCTCATTCCCAACAATTTAAAAGTCACATTAGGATACTTTCTTTTCAAAGTTTCAGCAGCTCTCACAAAGACTTCCACTCCTTTATCATAAAGCATTCGAGATATCAATAGAAAAGAAATATCTACAGGTAAAGGACACAACTCTTTGTTGGAATATCTATCCATATCCAATCCCTCACCTGGTAATAATCCTATTTTACTTTCAGAAACAATACCTGCTTTCCGAAAAATGTCCATATCATCCTTATTTAAGAACCAAACTTCATTAGTTTTCATAAAGGCTATTTTATATAGCACTTTTACAATTTTAGATATCATATTTTTAGACAAAAAAGCGTATCCTAGTCCAGTAGTAATGGCAATATGAGGTATTTTCAATAATGAAGCAGCAATAGAAGCATAAATATTGGGTTTAATGGTATAGAAGAAACAAATATCAGGTCTCAATTTTGCTAAAAATTTGTAATACTGAATTAGCAAACGTAAGTCAAACCAAGGATTTAAACTTTTAGCCTTCAACTTAACTGTTTCAACTTTAAGTCCTAATTTACTTAACTCATGTATATATTCATCATAAGGAACAATCACAATAACTTCATGCCCCAAAGTAAGCAATCGTTTCATTAGTTTCCCACGAAAATTATACATCCCCCAAGCAGTATTACCCGCAAATACAATCCTTCCCATAAAATAAAAATTATTTCAATATGCTAATAGGAATGTTCTCACCCCTTGTTATATATATGTTTGTAAGTTTTTTGTAGATATAAGAATAATAAGATAAACAGGAACAAAAAATTTGTCCGATATCTGATAGCAGAGCCAGGATTGAATATACCGAAAGGATAATGTAACAAAGCTATCCCTGTTATAATAATAAAGTAAGAAAAGAAAAGTGTCACATTGAGTTTATATTGATAAACCAACCGATAAAAAAAATGGCTTCCTAATATTAGAAAAAGCATTAATAATATACAACTTTCTATTCCGGCAATCAGATGCGTCGGTGTATGCATCATCTCAGAAACCGTAGGACCGAAAAATGCGACAAACATCCCTCGTGGCGCTTCGTAAAAAAAATCATTGTCCTTCAACCAAAGATTGTCGCGTGTAGATGACCCATCAAAATCAAAATGAACATACATCATATTAGCATACTCATTAACCACATCTTTCACCAAATATAAAAGTACAGCATTGCAGAAAATGACTAAAAGCCCCAATAATACTTTTCTAGAAATAGTACGGCAAAAACGATTCATTACATATATCACGAATAAACCTTGAATAATAAAAGGGGCATATTGAGGTTTAAAAATCAAACAAAGATACATCGCAAATATATGTTTTTTCTTTATCGAATAGTTTCCGCTCAAAAAATCAAGAACAAAACTTCCAAGTATAGCAGAAAATACCAAACCAACTGTTTCCTTTGAACAAATATCTGTCCATATACAAAAATTTGGCAAACTAAGCACAAAAAGTAAAAGTCTATTATTAATATACTGTCGAAAATGGTATTTATCAATAATCCACTTTACCGTAAAAAATGAAAGAATAGTAAACGGTAAGTTTGTTAGCACATTCGATCCTCCCAATATACCCATAATACTGCCTATAGCATCCATCATTTTAGTCGAATTCCACAAAAAAGAGAAATCAGTTACAGAACTTAAGGAAGCATTTAAATATCGTTCCGTATCACCAAGCTGAGTTAACTTTCCATAAATGTGGATAGCAAATATCAAATAAAGAATTCTAATAGCAAAATAGTAGACCCAAAATCGTTTTGTTCTTATGCAGTATCCAATCATTTATTTTATAATAACTTATACATCATTTTAGTTAAAGGATATATCAAGCACTAGGAGTTTAATACAATATGTTCAACCAAGTCTTCAAAATAAATATTATTCAGTACAGAAGTTTCTATTTCAACGTATGGTTTATTCATAAATTCAGGTAATGATTCTATTTCATCTTCACCCAAAATAAAAATATTATCAGGGTGAAAGAAATCGTATTTTTTTAACCAAACACAATCTGTGATCAATTTAATTTTATGCACTAAAGATTCTTGTACTCTTATCGTAATACACTCTTGACTGCCATATCCCAAGTATAAAATAGCTTTCGTCTTCCCTAAGAATTTTAGGACCTCAGTATATGGAAGAAACTTTTTATATCGTTTATTTTTGTATAAATCATATCTATGCTCAGGAGCAATATGAAAATAGGTTGTAAGTCCCAACAGATTGAATTGTCTTTCCAAATTTATCAGATTACCTAATCGTTTATTGCCTTTATCACTCCCTATAAAAAAAATATCAAATTTCGGTTCAGTTTTAGTAACCGTCCAAGAGCGAACATAAGAACCAACATTAGGACATAAGTTGAGATTATAATTATGACAATCATTGATATCTCCACTCCATAACTTCAAGAAGTCGCGACGGAATTTCTCAGGCGAATTAACCTTCGTACAGTTATTTAAATAGAGCATGATTATTTTTGAATGAGGATACAAAGAATGCAACCAATCAATATATTCAGGAATAACCAAGCACTCAAAAATAAAATATGACTCATATTCTTTATCTACTTTATGAAACCATATATGTTTTAATGGCAAGTTGAGCCTAAAGTGAATTTCCCTAAATACTCTCAAAATGACATTATCTTTCCCTTTATAAATCGGTAAAACATTCATGCGAGATTCTTTAAAACTAGCATAATAGAAATTATGCTCTGGCATGACAAATAAAATGTTCGACAAAATATTGCATATTTTTTGTGGCATATTCAATCAAATTACTTATAATTAAATAAATTAATAAAAAGAGGCATTATTTACACACGGCAAACTATACGATTCAAAATAGACTTGACACCTTCATACCTGTAGTGATACTTCACTCTCTCATAAAAATCTCTACAATTATAAATAATGGCAGCCAATAAGGGTCTCCTGTATATAATTCTATCTTCTCCTGATTTTGAATAGTATTCTATTTCTGCACATGAATTTCTTAAACTTGTTACCATTGAATCTATTGAGTGCTTATCCCTTAAATTCTGCTGAGAGTTAAAAACGATACGATCAATCAGATTCTTATTATGAATAATTCTTATTAATGAATACCTCCAAGCCAAAGCTGAATCAGCAACCAGAACTCCATTAATACCATCTTTTACTGCAAGCGTATAAGGCATAGTATCAGAATATAATCCCATTATACCATATTTTGCATATTCAATATACTTAGCAAAGTATTTTCTGGCAGCAAAAGATGATCTACCAAGAGGCGCAAGTCCTATATCAAAATCATGATTCTTCATATAAGATGAATACTCTTCATATGACATTCCTTTAATCAAATGAATAGAGTTCTTGTACTCCGATTCATCTAATTTAGGCTCAACTCCAATAATAGTTATATCGACCTCTTTATGATATTTAGCAAGGATATCATAAAGTATTGGCTTAATATATTTATTGAATAATTCAAGATGATCCCTACCAGCAGGATAAACGATTCTCAACTTATTTCCGATAATGTGCGGAGCTTTAATTTCACAATCCTCGACAATAGCATTTGTTAGTATAGCCTTGGCATCTGGAGAATACTTGTAATAGTCATTAAGTATTAAAGGGTTGGGACTGATAACAGCTTTAGCATATTTGAGACAAAACAAAGAATATTTTTTCTTCCATTCTTCCGGATGACTAGAAGGAAGATTGAGAAGATCATCATCGAAACTTACTATATAAAAAATCCCAGTCTTTTTAGCCACTTCCGCTATTCTTTGAGAATAGACACTATTAGGTCTGATAGCAAGACATACATCACACCACAACAAATCAGAATGACTCACGAGAGTGGTCTTCTTTTCTCTCCATTGGATGGACATGTGAGAAAATAGTAATCTGAATGATGCTAAGTTCACATCAGTCGTGTTATTCCCTCTCTCGTAAGTAATTAAAACTTTACTCATTGTGTATTATATATCGGTCATTATTCTATCTTCTCTTAAAATAGGATATGAGATAACCTTTTATGATAATAAAATTCTCATTGTTGGTTATAAGCGACATTCCAGCATAAGATATCACTCCTATTAATATCTGAACAATCAATAGTAACAACGGGGAGAGATATAATCGTCCCGTCAATAACACAAGCGACATCATTATCAATGACATTACTAAAGAGGGCAAAATGTCTGAATATAGTTCCCTAAAAGAATAACTAATGCATAATTTCACCCTATAATGAGTTGCCCCGGCTACAACCAAACTAATTAAAGCATTAGATAGTAATACATAAATTAAAGCCTCCTGAAACAATAAAACCACTACAAGAATGCCAATAATCATCAATGTAGCTCTCATAATCTCTATAGGAATACTCAAACCACTATACCCTTTACCATAGAATACATTATACCCTATCGCTCTAATAGGATTGATTGCATAATAAAGGCAGCAAAAATACATTAGTGGAATACTCGGAACCCATTTGTCTGTCAGCAATACAGGTATCAGTACATTAGCAACTCCTATAAGACCGAACATCATAGGAAAAATAATGTACTCCGTAAGTGACATTACTTTCCTTGTTACTCTCTTCATATCGTCTTCATTATTTTGTAATGAAGCCAAAGTAGGAAGTAATACGCTATTGATGGAATTATATACATTTAATCCTATTGTCTCAGGAAACATGTTTGCACGATTATAGTAACCTAAATCTTTTGTAGAGTATGACTTGCCTATTATGAGGCCACAAATGTTATTACCCAAAAAGTCTAGAAATGACGTTCCAATCACACCTGCTGTAAATTTAAACATCCCCTTTGCTACCGAAGATGAATACTTTAACGATAAATGCCACCTAAAGAGAATCATCATAACAACCATATCAAAGAAGCCGGCAAGCACCTGCTGAAAAACAAGAGCCCATATTCCCCATCCCATATATGCAAGAACTATCGCAATAATTCCAGCAGAAAAATTACTAATAAAAGCCGATAATACCATTCTTTTGAACTGTAGTTCTCGTGTGCCTTTAGCTCTAATAACTGATACTATTGACTTAAAGAAAAGTAAAATAGTTATAACTCTTAATACCAAGCAAAGATCAGGACTCTTATAAAAATTGGCGATATAGGGTGCTGCAACAAAGAATATCATATACATAAAAACAGTAAATACCAAACTCATGGCTGTCACTGTTGAGTAATCTATTTCATCTACAGTTTCTTTTCGTATCAAAGCGATATTAAATCCATTTAGAATAAAAATATCACTAAATCCTATAAATACCATCGTAAGTGCCACTACACCGTATGCTTCAGGAGTTATCAATCTTGCAAGCAGAATTGTAATCACTAATAGAATCAACTTATTGGAGATCATATCAGCGAACTTCCACATAGCATTATTGGCAAACTGATTGGAGGTTACTCGTCTCATTAATAGACAAATTTGCCTTCTGCTACATTCTTTAAATGCTGTCCGTAAGGCGATTTACCATAACGCAGTGCAGAAGTCATTAGTGTTTCCTTATCAATCCAACCGTTACGGAACGCAATCTCCTCCGGTGCGGATATTTTCACCCCTTGTCTTTTCTCAGTCATCTGTACAAACTCGGATGCTTCAATCAAACTATCCATAGTACCGGTATCAAGCCAGGCAAAACCACGACCTAATATAATTCCTTTCAAGGATTCATCCGCTAGATAAAGATTATTGAGTGATGTTATTTCTAATTCACCACGAGCTGAAGGCTTTACATCTTTGGCTAATGAAACGACTCGCTTATCGTAAAAATAAAGTCCGGTGACACAGTAATTACTCTTTGGATTCTTAGGCTTTTCTTCCACAGATAGAATCTTACCATCTTCATTGAATTCCATAATACCGAAACGTTCCGGGTCATTGACATAATAACCAAAAATTGTAGCATACCCGTTTTCGGCATTACTCACTGCACTCTTAAGTTTTTCTTTCAGACCACTTCCGTAAAAGATATTATCTCCTAATATCATTGCGCACCAATCATCACCTATGAAATCTTCACCCAGCAGGAAGGCCTGAGCAAGGCCATCTGGAGATGGCTGTGCTTTATATGACAATTGAATGCCAAACTGACTTCCATCTCCCAAAAGCCGTTCAAAATTGGGTAAATCTACAGGTGTAGATATAATCAGGATTTCCTTTATCCCCGCTAACATAAGCGTAGACAATGGATAAAAAATCATTGGTTTGTCATAAACTGGAAGCAATTGCTTTGAAGTAACCATTGTTAAAGGGTACAATCTTGTACCTGCCCCACCAGCAAGAATAATACCTTTCATGAGTTTTATTGTTTATTATTAATACACTGTTCAAGGGAAATAAGCCAATGCGGAATTGTTATACCAAAAGTTTTCTTTACTTTTGATTTATCCAAAACAGAATAATTGGGTCTTATCACCTTAGAGCCATATTCTTCAGAACTGCAAGGATTAACTTTGCAGTTGTGCCCACTCAAATAATTGATGGCTACTGCAAAGTCATACCAAGATACCGAACCTTCATTAGTAAAATTATACTCACCTGTCATATCTAATTTATCTTCATCAATAACTTTAAAAATTATAGATACTAACTCAGGAGCGTATGTCGGGGTACCAACCTGATCATATACTACGTTTAGAGTTTCTTTCTCAGCCGTCAAGCGGAGCATCGTTTTCATAAAGTTACTTCCAAAGCCAGAAAACATCCAAGCTGTACGAAACAAAATGAACTTACATCCGACTTCATGGATAGCCACTTCCCCGGCATATTTAGTTGAAGCATAGACATTTATTGGATGCTTCTCATCAGTTTCCACATAAGGAGCGGCTTTCCTACTGTCATAGACATAATCAGTAGAGATATGGATAAGCGTGATGTCGCATTCCTTAGCGACAGTTGCTAGATTTCTTACGGCATCACAATTGATAAGATTTGCCATTTCAAAATCTGTTTCCGCTTTTTCCACATCCGTATAGGCAGCACAATTGATGATAACATTAATTTGCGCAGACTTGCAGACAGAACGAATGGCATCCTCGCTAGTGATATCTAATAGGATCGTTTCTAACATATCATCTGCAATCACATCTGTAAATATTATATTGTGATTCTGGAAACAACGAGATTGCGCTCTGATAGCCTGCCCTAACTGACCGTTAGCACCGGTGACTAAAATATTCATATTTAATATTGTTTGAATAATTGTTAGTACTTGACGGACCACTCATACTTTTTAAGAGCGCCATCTACGTTTTCTTCTATTTGGATTCCGATGATTGTGTCACCATAATAATACAAAGGTTTGAATGTTATTCGATCCCTATTTGCTTTCAGATACTCTAAAATGCCATCATTACTTAGATGTTTATGATCATCATCTCCGATAAACATATTGTGATTCTTTACAAAATCTACAACTTGCTCCAATGTCATCGATAAATCTTCGAATTTCATTTCTAATATAATTTATTATTTATATCAAAATCATAAGATGCATCCTTAAGACAAGCATGCTTCAGATCTTTTTCGCTAAGAATAGCATGCTTAACAGGAACTTTCCAGTCAATCCCTAAACTCTTATCTTTGATATTTATGCCGGCATCGGCTTCCGGATGATAGAAGTTATCACACTTATATTGAAAGATAGCTATCTCACTCAGCACTGCGAACCCATGGGCAAACCCACGAGGAACAAAGAACTGACGATGGTTTTCTTCCGTAAGTTCTACCGCTACATGTTGACCGAAGGTGGAACTGCCATGTCGAATATCCACTGCAACGTCAAGAACCGCGCCTTTCACACATCGTACTAGTTTACTTTGGGTATATGGCATCTTTTGGTAATGTAATCCACGCATCACACCGTAGGAGGACATGGATTCATTATCTTGTACAAAGTGAATATCCATACCTGTTTTTTCCGCAAATTCGTTAGCATTGAAACTTTCGAAGAAATAGCCGCGTTCGTCTTGATAGACTTTAGGTTCTATGATTACTAAGCCTTCAATAGTAGTTTTAATTATATTCATCATTTAACATTAATTATGGACATAATGTCCGGACTTAATTTCTAATTTGTTCAACTCAGCCAACTGTTGCAGCCTTTCATATTGTTTGTAGGCTACCGTCTTATCACTCTTCGGAAAGTGCACCAACAACCGAGTATTCGGTATCAGACTATCACCTGTAAAGAGCCATCTATCCAGCAAATAGCTAAGACAACTCCAGTCGTGACCAGGAGTGCTAAGTACCTGCATCGCTACTCCGTCAAAGAGAGGTAAACTTGCATTTTCATCTATGATAGCAACATTATCAAACCGATAAATGAAATGCGGTATCTCAATCTGATAACGAGACATATTATACTTGGGAGAATATAGACCTTCCTTACCGTGTTCAGAGGTATATATTGTGCTTTGCGGAAAAGCTGACACCACTTCATTCAGACCATAAATGTGATCAAAATGTGTATGAGTGAGAAATATACCTCGTAATGTAAGTTCGTATTTATGGACATAATTTATTATCGGTTGCACATCACCACAATCTACGATATATAAATCTTGACTATTATCTGAATGAATCAAATATGTCATAGAGTTAAATACGGAATTGACAATGCTATCCAAATATATCATATTACCGATGGAATCCGTGTAAACGTATCTATTAAATTGTATCCATCCCAAGTAAGCGCAAAAACAGTCGTCTCTCCGATGGGCACAACACGATCCAGTCCCTTCAGACGATTGCGGCGAATGAAATCAATGAGTTCGTTCTTTTCAAATCCGTAATACCCCAGTGTCTGGTACTTGGTGGTGACGATCGGAGCAATCTCATCCAACGATCGAACAGTGTATTCTGAGAAATAGCCACATGTACAGCGGAAGTCTTCAATATTCTTCGGCAGTTCCACTAATTCGGAACGTACCGCCACATTGTCGGGCATCTTCTCATACTTAACATCCATGTATGCAGCCTGACGATAGAATGCAGTTATTTTGTCCACACTCACCACAGCTTGTAGTCGATATTTATGCTCAGCATGCTCATGAACAGCATTCCAAAAGCGATCCTTGGCCGCTTCCAAGTGCTCATCTTGCAACCAAAAAATAGTATGGGGAGCTGAACAGGCATTTTGATCAAACAAATAGGTATCGTTATAAAAGGCCTCCGCCAACTTTTTCATATCGGCATCACAGGTTGCCATTATGGCTTTTGGACGGATGGCTGCAATGGAATATCGGTCAGCGAAGCAGACATCAAAGCTACGTGCCGGTAGTACATTTTGACGCAGGGTGGCAATGGTCGTATCCCCCCCCCAAATGACACGAACGTCACAAAGAGAAGAAAAATAAGCATTAGCATCACTTGTATGGTCATATCGAACCAGAACAATGCGTGAAGCAATATCATCATACTTTCCGCACTCTATCAATTCATGTAAATGATCAATAATCAAGTCAACCTGTGTAAACTGTTTGCCGCTGACACGAACCACATTTGCATTACCTGCTAACAGACCGGCCACCAATGAATAACCAAAATTGATAGGTACATTACTGGGAGCAATGTGGAACAGTATGCCACGACCCAATCTCAGTTTATCCTGCATATACCGTTCTTTCAGTGCTATCAGATTTGCCCTTCGACAGAAAAACGCAAAAGTAATGACATCCGGAAACATACGACTTCGATGATCTTTCAGTAAGACTGAAGATAAAGCATTCAGAAACTCTATCACACCGTCCGAGAATGGTTCATCGGGGTGATATTGCGTAAACTTCTCCCAATCAATCTCTTGTGGGAAAAGCAAGATATAATCAGAACTTTGTTGCATAGGTATCACTACATCCACGGATTTCCGCATTTTTAATTCGACCTTCAATCTTGAAATACTTGCCTTTCAGACCACAAGGACAATCGTCTTCACCCAATATCATACCTTCATCTTCAGTCAAAAGCACATGTCCGGGATAGCTACCGGGCAATACGCTCACCACTTCAATCAGACCTTGTTCACCTACAGCGGCTAATGAAAAATCTTTCGGGCGGCGAATCAACACATCACTGAAAACAGAAGCATGCAAATAACCGCATTGGCACTCCATATACACACAACCGGTCTGCTCAACCATCCCGTAATAGTCATGTATATTCTCCGGCAAAATGCCACAAACTTCATTCAGACGTTTCTTATATTCTATTGGAGAAACTTTCTCATTGACCAGTTTTTTCCAACCACCACCATGAATAAGCACACCTTTGGAAAGGTTGGGTAAGTAACCGGTTTCGATAAGTTTTTTGTAAAAATGCTGCCAAATCATAAAAGTAAAACCAAACATAAAGATCGTTTCATCCTTATGTTCTTCGAGGAAGTTCTTCATGCCTTCGATGTCCAATTCCATATTTTCATCCAGTGCATACTGACGTTTACTTCCGAACATGGAAAAACCTAAAATACCGGCTCCACGGGCAGAAAACATACTTCTATTCTTGACAACAGCTGATGTATCCAGTATCAGCATGGGCACACGCTTGGTGCCAATGAAGTGACTGACGATTTTTGTCAAACATTTCTGCTGGGCACTACTTGTTTCACGATCCAGAAAGATACGCGACACCTGCTGACCTGTAGTTCCCGATGATGTCATAGTCTTTACAATTTCATCTTTCTCACAACTGCGAAGTTCAAACTCCTTAAATAGACGAACAGGAAGGAATGGGAGCTTTTCGTAACCGGGAAGATTATCCATGTCCAGTTCCATTGCATCCATCATTCTACGATATGGCAGACATTGCTCATAATGTTTGCGTGTCAGTTCATGCAGACGATTATTGAGTAATTCGCGCTTTTGGTCTTTACTTAATGAATACGGGGATATTTCCAATATTTCGTTTATTTCCATACTCAAATCATTTTTTGAAGTTCAGGGTATTGTATCTTACCTGATGTGTATTTGGGAATTTCCGCAATCACTTGAATAGCAAATGCGCGGGGATTGAATCCGGTCTTCTCCACTAGTAAATTCTTGATTTGATCTTCTAGTCCTTCTTCAGTCACAAACACTGTTATCTTATCATCCACACCTACACATGCGCAATTTGAAGTAACTGCTTTTACGAGTTGTTCCGTAGCATCTAAATTACAACGATTACCCCAGACTTTTACAAATCGTTTCATACGTCCGGTGATATAGTAATAGCCATCTGCATCTTTGCGAGCAATATCACCTGTATGCAATATTCCATGATTCTCATCACCTTTAGACAGATCTTCACGACATTCTGCATATCCCATTGAGACATTAGCTCCCTTATAAACCAACTCACCGTCAATATCCGTGTCTAGTATTTCATTACCTGACGCATCTGCCAATGAGAATTCACCACCCGGAATGGCAATGCCGATACTACTAGCTTTCTCTAATGCTCTTTCCCAAGGAAGATAACTCATTCTGGCAGTAGCTTCAGTCTGTCCGTACATTACAATAAATTGTTTGTCGCTCTGCTTAGCAAAATCTACAAACTCCTTCACAAAAGTGGCGTTCAACTTCCCACCAGCCTGCGTCATGGTCTTAAGATCCGGCAGTTCCATACGAAAGAAACGTAATCTGCGTAACATCTCGTAAGTATAAGGAACACCAGCTATAGATGTAGCTTTCTGCTCTTTGATGAACGACCAGAACTCTTTTTGAATAACAGATTTATCAGTTAATAAAAGGGTGGCACCTTTAATCAAGTGACTGTTGATTACCGAAACGCCAAAACTATAATACATTGGAAGTGTTGTTACGGGACGTTCATTTTTATCAATTTGAAGATACTCGGCTATAGATTCAGCATTACTTTCCAGATTTTTTAATGACAGACGAACTAGCTTTGGTGATCCAGTACTTCCAGAAGTGGTCAGACAAAGTATAAGGTCCGGATTTAAAATCTTCTCTTCAGTGGTAAAGTCATGATCATAAGTTATCTGCTGGAGTGAGAAGTCACCATATTCATAAAGTGTCTTTCCACCTATTTCACATTTGCGATGTGTAGGCATCCAAAGGTATTCGGGATGATAAATAGTAATAAGCTGTTGTATTAATTCCAGCTCTTTACTTCCATCAAGTAATACAGCAGGAATCTTTTTCATTATACATGCCATATATCCCACTAAAGACCCCAGTTGATTTTCGCACAAAAAGAAAATAAGTCCCTTTACAGGTATATGCTCATGAAAATCCTCTACTTTTGTATAAAGTTCAGCATAAGTAAGTTTTTCACCACGGTCAGTAATGACGGCTATTTTTGCCGAATATTGCTGTAGATTAAACATCGTTATCAAATATCAGCCAGTTTATTTTGTATTTTCTCTGCTATATGTTGGGCATCAAGACCAGTTTGTGCAAGCATGTATTTATAAGAACCAGCATGTGGGAAATCAGTCAGACCAAGTAGGAGCATCTGTGGTATTTTCTTGCCACTCTGTACTAAAGTTTCTGCAACAGCAGCACCAAGTCCACCTGATACAAATCCTTCTTCACAGGTTACTACCAATTTACAGTCATGGCAATATTTAGCAAGCACATTTGTATCAAGAGGCTTTATTGTATGCATATTTATTACCGTACATTCAATACCTTGTTCTGCCAACTTTTTCGCGGCTTGAAGTGACTGATACACCATTGTACCAGTAGAGACTATAGTAACATCGGCTCCTTCACACAGCGTTATAGCCTTACCTATTTCAAAATCATAATCGGATTTATACACCATAGGGTCATTAGCTTCACCACAAAGCCTCAAATATACAGGACCTTCAAAGTTAAGAAGGGCTTCTGTTGCTTTAACTACCTCAGTCGAATCGGCTGGCGATACTATAGTCATGTTAGGTATAGCACGCATCAAGCAAATATCATCAAGACCGTAGTGGGTATTACCCTGTTGCTGAACACCGAAACCAGCAGCCAAGCCAACAACTTTTATATTATGCTGCATATATCCGCAATGGATCTTCACTTGCTCATAGCTGCGTGTTGCAATGAATGCTGCAAAAGATGTAGCAAACACATTGTAGCCCTCACTGGCAAGTCCAGACGAAACTCCGATAAGATTCTGCTCGGCAATACCTACATTAAGAAACTTATCAGAATAAACCTTACTATATCGTTCCAAACCGGAAGAACGTGTAAAGTCTGCTGAAACCGCCATCAGATTATCAGCTATAGGAGCGAACTCGGTAAGCGCGGAACCGAAAGTACCTCGTTTGCCGAGCATAGACCAAGTACGAAGTTGTATTCTGTTATATTCCATAATTATCTGTTTATTTTAGTTCTTCCATTGCTTGTTTATATTGATCTTCGTTCATTGATGAATGATGCCATGAGTTGACACCCTCCATAAATGATACACCTTTCCCCTTGATTGTATGACCGACTATAACAAGAGGTTTACCATTTATTGGTCTATTCTCCAAAGCATTAATTATAGCTTCCGTGTCATTTCCATCAATCTCTACCACTTTACAGCCGATGGCTCCCAAAGTATCAGCAAAAGAAAAATTCATGATCTCAGACGTCATACCATCCTGCTGATATCCATTATGGTCAATGAACACGATAAGATTATCCAATTTATACTGAACTGCAGACACAAATGCCTCCAATGTACTTCCTTCGTTACACTCTCCGTCACCCACGACAACAT
The DNA here is from genome assembly GCF_019052485.1 of Bacteroides sp. MSK.20.82. Taxonomy (NCBI): domain Bacteria; kingdom Pseudomonadati; phylum Bacteroidota; class Bacteroidia; order Bacteroidales; family Bacteroidaceae; genus Bacteroides; species Bacteroides sp. MSK.20.82. The sequence continues at coordinate 7,525 of NZ_JAHQUN010000064.1, read as the reverse complement.
ATGTTTTATAATCAAGTTTTTTCTTTTTTGCGTTAAGAGCCTTCCCGACAGCGAAGGATAACCCCATACCAAGACTACCTGTAGAACACTCAATGCCCTTGTCCAATTGCTTAATAGGATGTGCAGGATACAATCCTCCGTCAGTCATGAAATTTTCATGATATTCCATTGTTGAGAAAAAACCACGAAGGCTAAGGACTGAATAAAGCGCAGTGTATGCATGCCCTTTACTCAACACAAAACGGTCACGCCCTTCTTTAAACGGATTAGAGGGGTCAATATTCATAACACCACCATACAACACAGCTAAAAAATCGGCAAGGGAAAGGGCTGGACCTATATGTACACCTACCTTACCTGTGCCATAAGATGACACGACTATTTCTCGCCGAAGTTCTTTGGCTAACTGTTTACAGTTATTTATTTTTTTTTGTTCCATTATTATTGCTCTAGTTTAAACCTCCATCAATGCGCACTACCTGTCCGGTAATAAACGAAGAATCATCCGAAGCCAGAAATAATGCAAGTTTAGCTATCTCTTCTGGTTGGGCAATACGTTTGAGCGCAGTACGCCTCATTATTTCCTCATTTGCTTCTGCTCCCATCTGCTCTTTCATACGGGTATCAGTCATACTGGGAGCAAGAGCATTCACCCGTATTCCATAAGGAGCCAGTTCCTGAGACAAAGTCTTTGTTAAATATATCATTGCAGCCTTGCTGCATCCATAACTTATGTATGCAGGATAAGCATCAATTCCTCCAACGCTTGCCATGTTGATAATTACACCTTCCCGTTGCCGCATCATTATTTTAGAAACACCCTGTATGAATTGCACATGGGCAAAAAAATTAACCTGAAAAATTTCGTGCAACTGTTTCATCGTTGTCATTTGTAATAAGCCTTTCGTTACCACACCTGCATTATTTATCATTATGTCAATACGCTGTTTACTCTTGAATATCTGTGTGATAGTACTTTTTATACTATCTTCATCCATCATATCGAAATAATACTTGGTAATCATCGTGCCATTCCTTTGGATTATTTCCTCACATAGCATGTCGAACTCTTCATTTTTCTGTCGCAAACAAGCAATAATATTGCACCCTTGTGCAGAAAAAGTCTCAAGCATAGCTTTACCAATACCTCTGTTACATCCTGTGATGAGGACAACTTTTCCTTTTATATCCATAATCAAATCTTTGGAGTTAATGCCTTGCGCTCTTCCGACTCTGAAAGAGTAAAAGTCATTTCACATGAACAAACTAGTTTGCCGTCAACCATAGCTCTTCCTTTACCTTTTGCTATACCATGACGGTATGACAACAGCTCTGTGTCAAGTACCATTTTGTCACCGGGACGAACTTTCTGAAACAGACGCAACTTATCACAAGAGAGGAGCAACACTTGCTTGCCTTTATTGCCTTCCAATGTCAATATACAAAGAGCACATACTTGCGTCAAAGCTTCTGCTTGCAGGAAACCGGGCATACAAGGATCACCAGGGAAGTGAATAGGGAAAAACCATTCGTTATGAGTCAAGTTCTTATACCCCTTACACCTCTGTCCCGGTATTACTTCATCAATCCTATCAAAAAACAAATAAGGATATCTGTCTGCTTGATACTCTAAAATCTGATTATAATCCAATGATTTTATTTCAACATCTTCCATTGTTTAATAATTCTCTGTTAATATGATACATTTTAAATATAATGAATAAAAATCATTATTTAGCATATTAGATTTTAGAATGTGATATCGTATTTCTGAAGAATCTCCATCCCCTTTTCGAAAGAAGAAAGGTCAACAATATCGTCTGTTTCCAGCATGATATCAAAAGTATCCTCCAAAGCTGCAACAAGAGTCATATGACCTACGCTATCCCAAAGTTCTACACCTTGATATTGAAGACCTTCACACTGTTCTGCTGTTATTTGCAGATTTTCCACGAAAACATTTGTATACTTTTCTAAAGTTGTCATATCGGATTATTTTAATAATTATTTTAATGTTAAACCTCCATCAAGGATTAAATTTGTACCAGTTATCCAACTGGAGGCGTCAGATAACAAATATATCATCGCCCATGCAATATCATATGGATCACCATAGCGTCCCAACGGATATTGTTTCATATCTTCCTTTAATTGCTCCTTTGTTACAGATCCACCCTCAAGAATACCTGTATTAACCATTGCCGGACAGATGGCATTTATACGAATACTTTTGGGAGCAAGTTCAAGAGCCGCAGTCTTTATATATGCACTTATCGCACCTTTACTGGCAGTATACATGGAATTACCGACAGATGTACATCCTAATCCTGCCATAGAACTAGTAAATACAATAGATGCACCCTTCTTTATTTTCTTCTTTTTTAGAAGTTTTTGGAAAAGGAGAACAGGGGCTATAGTATTTACTTGAAATATGGATTTCAAGTCTTCTTCCTTTACAAATTGAAGTAAAGACAACTTTGTAAAACCAGCGTTATTGACCAACCCATGAATTTCAGGTAAATTTGAAACCAATCCATCTATTGCCAATGTGTCAGCAAGATTACAAAGGATCATACAATGATCATCTCCTTCCAACTGTTCAAGAGTTTCCTTCAATCGTTCCTCATTACGGGCTGTAATGATTACCTTTGCGCCCATCCTTGAACATTCTATAGCCGTAGCACGCCCTATCCCGGATGAAGCACCCGTGACTAAAATAGTCTTACCTTCTAATGAAAACGGATTATACATTAACTTAATAAAATATTAATTCTGAACAAACTATTTTATTTGTCTGAAAATGAACACTTCCCCATGCTAGTCCCACACCGAAAGCACAACCAATAGAATCTAGTTTTCTAGTTGCAAAGTCTTTGCTACACTGTGTTATGATAGTGACAGGAATAGAAGCACATCTCGTGTTACCAAAATCACGAAGGCTATAAGGTGTCTTTTCTGGAGCAAAATTTAGTTTCTTTCGAATTTTCTCGTTCATGTAGTGATTGGCTTGATGCAGAAAGAGATAATCCATCTGTTCAAGATTTAGTACATATTTTTCGGCTAGTCTTTTTACACTTTTCGGAGCAACAGACATTCCGAAAGCGAACACATTCATGCCATCCATAGTACAGTCAATATTACGACGTAATTGATTTGGACCATACTCTATGAATTCAAGGTCTTTCGCTGTAACGGCATTCCGACAACCACCAACAGGAGTATAAATAGATTTAAAGTCCTTGCCACGAGTGCCATGTTCAAACTCCAAGGTGGAAGCTATAGTGTCAAATTCTAAAGCAGTACATGAACCGGCATCACCAAAGAGTGGTCGCGTTTCCTTATCAAAAGGTGAATGGAGCAATGTCGAGGTATCACCACAAAGAAGCAGAGCTCTTTTCAAACAGCCTCCCATTATGAGGGAAGCAGCAGAGTTCAATCCTACCACCCACCCCGAACAACCATGCTTAATTTCAATAGAAAGGCAAGTCTCTGGCAATCCCAGTTCTTCTTGTATTATACAAGCTGTTGGCGGGACTACATAATCGGCTGATGATGAAACGAACACAATTACGTCTATCGTATCTTTTCCCCAACCTAAGTCCTCAAGCAATTTATTGGCAGCCTTAACACAAAGATCGCTAGCTGTAGTACCTGATTCAACCGTATGTTTGCGTTCTATGCCTGTCTGAGCTATCACACGAGAAGCCTCGCCCTCCTTAAAGACAGGAAGGTCAATGTTTTCTTCTACATGTGACGGTACACATGCTGAGATTCCCCGAATAGCTACATTAGGTATTGATATGAATGCCATAAGTTACTTTTTAGATTCTACTATAGCAAACAAATCCTCGATAGTATTGCAATTGCGAAGATCATTCCCGTTAATAACAACATCATATTCATCATCAATCATTGATATAATTGCAAGAGATGAAAGGGATGACCACTCATCAAGCTGCCTAAACTCTGTTGTAGCCTGAAATTCACTTGCATCAGTTTCGTCAAACTGATTAGCAAAATTCTGAATAAAATCATTTATTTTCATATTATATTTTTATTTTAGACAAATTATTCCTTATTTTCTGTGATTTTATGTCGAATCCTTCCTTCGTTAAAGTACCATATAAATATGGAATACCTTTTTCATCTTCACCTTCTCCTTCCCATACACACCCCAACCCCTTGTTTAAAGCAAGCACTGATTTATTATCTTTATACACCCAAATATCTAGATAATTAATACCTAACTTTTGGAATATAAAGTCATCCAACATTAATGCCGCTTCAGAATTTTGAATCGAATTTCCGAAAGAGCAGAAACGACCTACCTCAGCATGATTCTCTATAATGTTGTAAACACTAGTGGTCCCTATTCGCATTTTAGTTTTATCTTCGATAATAAAATAATAACTATTGATGTCGTTTCTTTGCTTGTCTATCCAACTTTGTTGCTGATCAACTGTGGCATTCAGAGAAGGAAGAAATTTTGAAATTTCCGGATTATTCCTAATTTCCAAAATGAACTCTGCGTCTTCTTTCGTGACAGGACGAAGATTGACAAAACGTCCTTCAAGGATTCCTTCATAAACCATATTACTTCACATAATCGTTTACAACAGCTATGATTCTATTAACTTCTTCATCAGTGAGCCACATGTGTAGCGGAAGTGTAATGAGATGTTTGCTGACTTCATGAGCACGGGGGCAAGTTCCCTTAGCATATAGATACATGCTATACTCTGTATTGTCACGGTAATGTACGCCACCATAGATAGCATTTTCAGCTAGTTGTCCTAAAAGCCCTTCACGATCGGATACAATAAGTTCGTAAATATGGAAAGAGCATTCATCTGCATGAGGAGCCCTTATTATTTGAATCTTCGAATTATTTTCGAAACCTTTGTTATACATCTCAACGATTTCACGACGGCGTGCATTATCTCTATCAAGATATTTAAGTTGAACTAATGCAATAGCAGCCATTATAGCATTGCCATTGTACTTATAACCCACATAGTCCACATCATATTTCCAAGCATAGGTTCCTTTGTTTGAACGAGCATAGGTATCTTTATTAATACCCAGCCAAGCAAGCTGACGTGCTAGTTTATCGTCTTTCTCATTTGCAAAACAAATCATACCACTATCACCGGTAGGAAGGTTCTTCACAGCCTGATAAGAATAAACTGTAACATCTACACCATCCCAAGTACCCGGAGTAACACCATTAACTCGTGTGCCAGACATGTGAGCAGCATCAAGTATTAGTTTTAGATCATACTTTTTACATATCTCTATGATCTTATCTAGTTTTCCTACGCGTCCACCATAACCTACAAAAATAATAGCTTTGGTTTTATCACTTATTTTCTTCTCAACATCTATGGGATCAAGACAAAGATACTCATCTACATCAGCAAATGTAACATGCATATTTTCGTACATAACTGCGTGATTGGTCGATACAAAGGTGATAGGGGTTGAGATAATTTCATCACCATCTTGCCATCCATTCTGCATTTTAAGAATTTTCACAGCAAGATGAAGACCTACAGTGTTGGAATTAAGATAATATGCATATTTATGACCGGTGTAATCTTTCCAGGCTTCTTCGAATTGAGCGGTTTTAAAGCCCATGCCTGTCCAGCCTTGTTCAAGGCATTCTTTTACAGCCTCGAGACATTCTTCAATCTCAAACTTTGGTTTCAATACTTGAATTGACATAATCTTGGATTTAATATGATTTGGTAAACGCCTCAATTAGACGTTAGTTATAATTATTTTTAGAATATTTTTTACAAGAAATTTCCAAACTATAGTAGTCGTTATGGAGAAAAGCACGAAAACAATCACATAAATCATTAGTTTCATACCCGAAGGATTTAGTGGAACGATAGCAGGTTCCACCACAGCAAAAACAGGTTTCTCCTCTTGTACTTTAGCACGTGCCACTTGCAATTGGTTAGCGACTTGACTATAGATTTGATAAGCTAGACTCATGTCATTTTGTAAGCGTTCCTGCTCCGTACGAACACTTTGAAGAACTAAATTATCATGCGTATCTACATAATTGGCATATTTCTTTTGGGCAGTATAATATTCGCGCTGTCGCTCCTTGAATAGTTTCTCCAAATAAGCACAGTCATCCTTAACTTTGGAAGTGCGATAATCAGTAATGTACTCTTGTAACTTATGAACGACGGAATCCGCCACAACCGCTGCTACCTTGGGACTCTGTAAACTGACGGACACATTGGTTATTGCCGTTTTGGTATCTATAGAAGCTTTGACACTGTTACGAAGAACATTGACTTTAGTATTCTGTTCTTGTGATAATTCAAGAGTACCACGACGTCCTACATTCTCTAATGTGTCTAACGTTCCTTCACTAAACAAGGATTTCACTCCTCCTACCAACATGTTGGGAAAACCTATGACGTAATTCCACCAAGGAGAGGACTGGTCATCCAAGTAAGTATCCAGAACCATATTACCATTCCCATCCGGAGCAGGAATATCAATGGATAAAAGTTCCAGTAAAAAGGGGGTAGAAGAAACTATTTCCGAGGAAAGGGAGGCGTTCAACGCATCGGAACTATCACCCGATGAAACACCACTTCCCAAAAAAGAGGCAGCAATCCCCACTAATCCATTTCCACTTTTGGAACCACCCATTTCAGGGGAAAGAGTAACATTCACCGTATATTGTTTGGGAATGCTTAAATAAACTATGATGCCAATGATCACCCCTACTCCCGCTGCTTTATAGAGCGTCTTACGAATACTAATAATCTTGCGGAGAACATCCATTAAATCTATTTCCATCTCATCATTTAATAATTTATCCTGTTCTGAAGAGATATTTCTATTTAGTTGTTGTTCCGACATAAAAGTAAATTCTATTATTTCTTTATCAAATTAGCAATAGAAGCAATCATCATACCCAAAGAACTGAAAGAAGTAGCATAACCTAAAATATTAGCTATGTTCCCTTTCTTCTTAGCCTTACTAGGCACAATAATCTCACATCCCGGCTCAATCTGTTTCTTACCACTACCCTTAACCTTCGTCACCTGACCATTCATGTAAACAATGAATTTCTTACTCTTCCTTGCATTATCAGAATAACCACCGGCCTGATTCAGGTAATAATCCACATTCTTGCCCTTCATATAAGAAACCGTATTCGGAACCATGACAGCACCATTGATAGTCACAGTATTATTATTCTTTGGTATGAAGACCACATCACCTTCACGTAAGACAAGGTCGGCACTACCCTTAGGATTAGTCAAAGCCTTCTCCAGATCAATGCCTACCGTAAAGGTATCCTCAACACCAATACCCAAAGAGTCAATCATGGCCTCTCCCAATTGTCTGCTCATCAGGCGAATCACATCACCCATACGTTTCTTCTCACCGGCACTTGCCACACGGGTCAGCTTTGCACCACGAAGATAGGCAAGGTTAGTAGGACCACCCGCTTTATTCACCAGATCGGAAAGACGTTCCTCACGGCTGGTCA
>NZ_JAHQUN010000063.1:0-24141 GCF_019052485.1 Bacteroides sp. MSK.20.82 | reverse complement strand
GGACCCTCTGATTAACAGTCAGATGCTCTAACCGACTGAGCTAAGGAAGAATGTTTTTCTCAATTGCGATGCAAAAGTAGTAGGTTTTTTTGAAATATGCAATATCTTTGCAAAAAAAATATTGAGAATGGACAAAATAATAGGATTGGGCAACGCCCTGATAGACGTACTTGCAACCCTGAAAGACGATACACTCTTGGATGAACTGGGACTACCCAAGGGAAGCATGCAACTCATCGATGACGCTAAGTTACAGCAGATTAACACAAAATTTTCACAAATGAAAACGCATCTGGCAACAGGTGGATCGGCAGGAAATGCCATACTTGGACTCGCTTGTCTGGGTGCCGGAACAGGGTTTATTGGAAAAGTAGGAAATGATCATTATGGCGATTTTTTTCGGAAAAATCTGCAGAATAATAATATTGAAGACAATTTATTGACCTCCGAACAGCTCCCTTCGGGAGTGGCATCTACTTTTATTTCTCAGGATGGAGAGCGTACTTTTGGTACTTATCTGGGAGCGGCCGCTTCTTTGAAAGCTGAAGATCTGACATTGGAGATGTTCAAAGGATATGCATACTTATTTATAGAAGGATACCTTGTTCAGGATCACGAAATGATTCTTCATGCCATCGAACTGGCTAAAGAGGCTGGTCTGCAAATCTGTCTCGATATGGCAAGTTATAATATCGTGGAGAATGATCTGGAATTTTTCTCCTTATTAATAAATAAGTATGTGGATATCGTTTTTGCAAACGAGGAAGAAGCGAAAGCATTTACCGGCGAAGAACCGGAGGAAGCTCTGAGAGTGATAGCCAAGAAATGCAGCATTGCTATTGTGAAAGTTGGAGCAAACGGATCTTATATCCGTAAAGGTACGGAAGAAATTAAAGTGTCGGCTATTCCTGTAGAAAAAGTTCTGGATACCACCGGCGCAGGCGATTATTTCGCTGCCGGATTTCTGTATGGTCTGACGTGCGGATACTCGCTCGAAAAATGTGCAAAAATTGGTTCTATTCTCTCGGGAAATGTTATTCAGGTGATTGGAACAACAATCTCTCCGGAACGCTGGGATGAAATTAAGTTAAATATTAACAAGGTTCTGGCGGAATAACCAAGGTTTGAGTTACTTTTACGTCTCATTTTAATGAAAGATATATGAAAAAATTGCTGAATAGGCGGATAGCTCTTGTTTTGGTGGCTGTAATAGCTACTGTAGCTTTCTTTAGTTTTAAGAGTGGAGACGACCGCAATTTCCAGATTGCCAAGAATCTGGATACATTTAATGCGATTGTGAAAGAACTGGATATGTTCTACGTGGATACCATTGATCCGAACAAGACCATTCGCGAAGGAATCGACAATATGCTTTTCTCGCTGGATCCTTATACAGAATATTACCCGGAGGAAGATCAAAGCGAACTGGAGCAGATGGTGAAAGGAAGCTTTGGAGGTATCGGTTCTCTTATTACCTATAATACGAAGCTGAAGCGTTCCATGATTGCCGAACCGTTCGAAGGAACTCCGGCGGCCAAAGCGGGACTGAAGGCGGGAGATATCCTGATGGAAATAGACGGAAAAGATCTCCTTGGAAAGAATAATTCGGAAGTCAGCCAGATGTTGCGCGGACAGGCGGGTACGAGCTTTAAACTGAAAGTGGAGCGTCCTAATGAGAAAGGCGGACAAACCCCGATGGAGTTTACTATCGTACGTGAATCTATTCAGACCCCTGCCATCCCATATGCTACCGTGATGGATAATAAGGTGGGATATATCAGCCTGAGCACATTCTCCGGCAACCCTTCCAAGGATTTCAAAAAAGCATTGCTGGATCTGAAGAAACAGGGAGCTACTTCTCTGGTCATCGACCTCCGTAATAACGGTGGCGGTCTGTTGGATGAAGCAGTGGAAATTGCCAATTACTTCCTGCCCCGTGGAAAAGTAATCGTAACCACCAAGGGAAAGACGAAACAGGCAAGCAACACATACAAGACTTTGCGTGAACCGCTGGATCTGGATATTCCGATTGCCGTATTGGTAAACAGTGGTACGGCTTCTGCTTCAGAAATCCTGTCGGGCTCATTGCAAGACCTTGATCGTGCCGTTATTGTTGGTAACCGTACATTTGGAAAGGGACTTGTACAGGTTCCCCGTTCTTTACCTTATGGAGGAATGATGAAAGTGACTACTTCCAAATATTATATCCCAAGCGGACGTTGTGTGCAGGCGATCGACTATAAGCACCGGAACGAAGATGGAAGTGTGGGGACGATTCCCGACAGTCTGACTAACGTATTCTATACTGCTGCCGGACGTGAAGTACGTGACGGAGGTGGTGTAATGCCTGATATTACTGTCAAGCAGGAAAAACTCCCGAATATCTTGTTCTATCTCGTACGTGATAATCTGATTTTTGACTATGCAACTCAATACTGCTTGAAGCATCCTACTGTAGCTGCTCCTGAAAAGTTTGTAGTGACGGATGCTGATTACAATGATTTCAAGGAACTGGTGAAGAAGGCCGATTTCAAATATGACCAGCAGAGTGAGAAGATTCTGAAAACACTGAAAGAGGCTGCTGAATTTGAAGGCTATATGACAGATGCTGCCGAAGAGTTCAAGGCACTGGAAAAGAAGTTGAATCATAATCTTGACCGTGACCTGGATTATTTCTCTAAGGATATCAAGAGAATGATTGCTAATGAAATTATCAAGCGTTATTATTTCCAGAGAGGTGGTATTATCGAGCAACTGAAGGATGATGATGATTTGCAGGAAGCAATAAAGGTATTGAATGATCCTGCGAAGTATAAGGAAATGCTGAGCGCGCCGATAACGAAAGCTGAAAAGAAGTAACGTTGATTGTCATATATAAAATGCGGTGGACATTAGTAAGATGTTCACCGCATTTTATATATGCATATTATATTGGTTAGCCAATGGGAGCCCGGTGTAAGTGTTTTTTTTATAAAAAAGAAGGATAGCTTTTGCCCTACTAATCAGAATGTTCTATCTTTGCACCAATTACATTTTAAATGATTTACAATATGTCTACAGAATTATTCTCTACTCTGCCTTATAAAGTGGCAGATATTACACTTGCTGATTTCGGACGCAAGGAAATCGATTTGGCAGAAAAAGAAATGCCCGGCCTGATGGCTCTACGCGAAAAGTATGGAGAATCCAAACCATTAAAAGGTGCCCGTATCATGGGATCATTACATATGACCATCCAGACCGCCGTACTGATTGAAACACTGGTTGCATTGGGAGCTGAAGTCCGCTGGTGCTCTTGTAATATATATTCAACACAGGATCATGCTGCTGCTGCGATTGCCGCTTCCGGTGTTGCAGTATTTGCATGGAAAGGCGAGAATCTTGCCGATTACTGGTGGTGCACATTGCAAGCATTGAATTTCCCCGGCGGAAAAGGTCCGAACGTGATTGTAGACGATGGTGGTGACGCTACTATGATGATTCATGTCGGTTATGATGCAGAGAATGATGCTGCCGTATTGGACAAGGAAGTGCATGCGGAAGATGAAATCGAACTGAATGCCATTCTGAAAAAAGTATTGGCTGAGGATAAGACTCGCTGGCATCGTGTGGCTGAGGAAATGCGAGGCGTATCGGAAGAGACAACGACCGGTGTACACCGTTTGTATCAGATGCAGGAAGAAGGCAAATTGCTATTCCCGGCATTTAATGTGAACGATTCGGTTACCAAGTCTAAGTTTGATAATCTCTATGGATGTCGTGAGTCACTGGCTGACGGTATCAAGAGAGCGACCGATGTGATGATTGCCGGTAAGGTAGTGGTTGTATGTGGTTACGGTGATGTGGGCAAGGGATGTTCGCATTCAATGCGCTCTTATGGTGCGCGTGTGCTTGTGACGGAAGTCGATCCGATCTGTGCGTTGCAGGCTGCTATGGAAGGTTTCGAAGTCGTAACGATGGAAGATGCCTGTGCCGAAGGTAATATCTTCGTGACTACTACGGGTAATATCGATATTATTCGCATTGACCACATGGAGAAAATGAAAGATCAGGCGATCGTATGTAACATCGGACACTTCGATAATGAAATCCAGGTGGATGCGTTGAAACATTATCCGGGCATCAAATGTGTAAACATCAAGCCGCAGGTAGACCGCTATTATTTCCCGGATGGTCACAGCATTCTTTTGCTGGCTGACGGTCGTCTGGTGAATCTGGGATGTGCGACAGGCCATCCGTCATTCGTGATGAGTAACTCATTTACCAATCAGACACTGGCTCAGATCGAGTTGTTCAACAAGAAATACGAAGTAAATGTATACCGCTTGCCGAAGCACCTGGATGAAGAAGTAGCTCGCCTGCATCTCGAAAAGATCGGGGTGAAACTGACGAAGCTGACTCCGGAACAGGCCGCTTATATCGGTGTATCGGTAGACGGACCTTATAAGGCTGAACATTATAGATACTAATTTAATTGACAATTGACAGTTGACAAATGACAATGAACAGCTATATGGAACGAGTGATCTGCCGGGCTGTTATTGTTGACCTTCAATTGTCAATTGTCAATTGTCAATTGTCAATTTTATGAAGAAGTTCCTTCCCGACTTAATTGCTATTTTAGCTTTTATCATTCTTTCTTTTGCTTATTTTTTTCCGGCTGATATCGAAGGTCGTATTCTGTTTCAGCACGATACGGTGGCTGGAGTGGGAGCCGGTCAAGAAGCTCAGGAATATCTTGAACGTACAGGAGAACGTACCCGCTGGACAAACTCTCTTTTTGGTGGCATGCCTACCTATCAGATGTCTCCGAGTTATGATTCTACCAAACCGCTGAAGTGGATAGAAAACATCTATCATTTGTATCTTCCGCCTTATGTGGTGCTGACTTTCATCATGATGCTCGGGTTTTATATCCTTTTGCGGGCATTCGGGCTATCTGTCTGGTTATCTGCTTTAGGGGGGATTATCTGGGCCTTCTCCTCCTATTTCTTTATTTTGATATCGGCAGGGCATATCTGGAAATTTGTCACATTGGCTTATATTCCGCCTACGATTGCCGGTATTGTACTGGCTTATCGGAAGAAATATCTGTTGGGAGGGATTATTACCGCTTTGTTTATCGCGCTTCAGATTCAGTCGAACCATATTCAGATGAGTTACTACTTCATGTTTGTCATCCTGTTTTTTGTAGGAGCTTACTTTGAAGATGCTTATAAGAAGAAGGAACTGCCACATTTTTTCAAGGCAAGTGCCGTTCTGGCATTGGCTGCGATGATAGGAGTGTGTGCGAACCTCTCCAATCTATACCATACTTATGAGTATAGTAAGGAGACTATGCGCGGGAAGAGTGAACTGAAACAGGAAGGGCCTGCAGCTAATCAGACCAGCAGCGGACTGGACCGTAACTATATAACGAACTGGAGTTATGGAATTGGTGAAACGCTTACTTTGCTGGTTCCGAATGTAAAGGGAGGAGCATCGGTTCCGTTATCCAAGAATGAGACAGCTATGGCAAAAGCGAATCCGATGTATAGTAACATCTATTCGCAGCTGACACAGTATTTTGGCGATCAGCCCATGACTTCCGGACCGGTCTATGTGGGAGCTTTTGTTTTGTTTCTGTTTATATTGGGGTGCTTTATTGTCAAAGGACCGCTGAAATGGGCTTTACTGGGAGCTACCATCTTCTCTATTCTACTTTCGTGGGGAAAGAATTTTATGGGACTTACGGACTTTTTTATCGATTATGTACCGATGTATAACAAGTTCCGTGCCGTATCTTCTATCCTAGTTATAGCTGAATTTACGATACCTTTATTAGCGGTCTTTGCCTTAAAAGAAGTGCTGGCTAAACCGGAAATATTAAAGTTGAAAGAAAATCGGACAGGAGTAATTATCACTTTGGTATTGACAGCCGGTGTTTCACTGATTCTGGCTGTTGCCCCGGGAGTTTTCTTCTCTAGTTATATTCCGGCACAAGAGATGGCAGCTCTGCAGCAAGGACTGCCTGCTGAGTATTTATCTCCAATTATTACGAATCTGGCCGAAATGCGTAAGGCGATGCTGACTTCGGATGCATGGCGCAGTTTCTTTATTATAGTAGTAGGATGCTTCTTATTATTCCTTTATCAGCAGAAAAAGTTGAAGGCTTCTTTTACTATGACAGGTATCGTGCTTCTGTGTCTGATTGATATGTGGACTGTCAATAAGCGCTATTTGAATGATGAACAATTTGTATCAAAGTCAAACCAGACAGGAGCATTCGTTAAAACTCAGACGGATGAGATAATTCTTCAGGATACGGCTTTGAATTATCGGGTGTTGAATTTCGTAGGATTTCCCGGCAATACTTTCAATGAAAATAATACCTCATATTGGCATAAGAGTGTGGGTGGTTATCATGCGGCCAAGTTGCGTCGTTATCAGGAAATGATCGATCATCATATAACTCCGGAAATGAAGGATGCCTATCAGGAAGTTGCCGCCGCAGGCGGTGCGATGGATAGTGTGGACGCTTCTAAATTCCGTGTGCTGAATATGCTGAATACGAAGTACTTTATCTTCCCTGCCGGACAACAAGGGCAGACGGTTCCTGTTGAGAACCCTTATGCGTATGGTAACGCCTGGTTTGTGGATAAGGTGCAGTATGTCAATAATGCAAATGAAGAGATTGATGCGCTGAATGATATTCTTCCAAGGGAGACAGCAGTGGTCGATGCGAAGTTTAAAGATCAGTTGAAGGGTGTGACAGAAGGTTATAAGGATTCCTTGTCTGTCATCCGTCTGACCAGCTATGAACCGAATCGCCTGGTATATGAGACTTCTTCTGCTAAGGATGGGGTGGCTGTTTTCTCTGAGATCTATTATCCGGGCTGGCAGGCCAAGATTGACGGACAGCCGGTGGATATTGCCCGTGCTGACTATATCTTGCGTGTAATGAATGTCCCCGCAGGCAAGCATACGATTGAGATGTGGTTTGACCCGCAGAGCTTGCATATAACGGAAAGCATAGCTTATGCATCACTGGCTTTATTGCTGATCGGGGTGATGATTCTGATTTGGTTCAGCAAGAAGAAGTTAACAACTCCGAAAAAAAAGGAGGCTGAGAACTCTTAAACTTTTTTCTGATCTTGTACTATATTGTACTCTATATACCTTAAGCGGCTCTCTTCATCCCGAAGAGAGCCGCTTATGCATTCACTAAAAAATTATGAAAAACAAACGCTGTTTTGCTGTTAATTGATTTTATATTCCAAAGTTAAGTGGTTCTTTAAACAGAAGAAAAGGAAATCGACAAAGGACGAAGATTTGTCTATTAATATAGTGACATTATAATAATTAAGGCGGAAATCAGGACTGAAAAAGGAAAATATGAACATAAACAGTCGATATATGGATAGTCCCATTTTGTCGCAACCCATTAAATTTGTGCCTGAATATAGAGCGATTATTATGAAAAGACTATTGTTCATTTTTACCTTTTTTTGCCTCCCTGCCATTCATGGAGGCGCACAGAATATTCTGACTCTGGAGAACTGCCTTCGTATAGGGATTGAGAACAATCTCTCTTTACAGGGAAAACGAAAAGCGATGCAGAAAAGTAAGTATGGCATTTCGGAGAATCGGGTGAAGTTGTTGCCGCAAATCAATGGCTTTGCCAACTTTAATGATAATATCGATCCGCCTGTCTCAGTAACAGACGGCTCTTCCTATGGAGTACCTTATAATATCACCCGAACGCTGCAATATGGTGCCAATGTCGGGGTAGAATTGCAGATGCCGCTTTATAATCAGACTCTCTATACTTCGATTTCCATAGCAGAGATTGTGGATGAGATGAGCCGGCTTTCGTATGAAAAGGCACGGGAAGATCTGATCTTGCAGATCAGTAAAATGTACTATCTGGGACAGGTCACTGCGGAACAGATTGCATTGATAAAAGCCAATATCACCCGATTGGAAGAACTGAGAAATATCACACAGGCTTTCTTTGATAATGGAATGGCGATGGAAGTTGATCTGAAGCGGGTGAATATTAATCTGGAAAATCTGAAAGTGCAGTATGACAATGCACAGGCGATGATGACACAACAACTTAATATGTTGAAGTATATCATGGATTATCCGGCGGAAAAAGAAATCGGTTTATTGCCGGTAAACACGGACAGTATCGCTACGGTTGCTTTGACCGGGTTGTCGGAAAACCTCTATGAGCTTCAGTTGCTTCAATCACAGGTGCAGCTGGCAGAGCGGCAGAAACGATTGATCAGTAATGGCTATATTCCTTCTCTCAATCTGACGGGAAACTGGAGGTTTGCCGCTTATACTGATGAGGCTTATCATTGGTTTCATTCCGGTCCGTCCAATCATTGGTTCCGTTCTTATGGAGTGGGACTGACTTTGCGTATTCCTATTTTTGATGGTTTGGATAAGAAGTATAAGATCCGGAAAGCAATGATCGATATTGAAACCATGAAACTTTCACGGTTGGATACACAGAAGAATCTGCAAACACAGTATCTGAATGCTGTAAATGACTTGATGAATAACCAGCGGAACTTTAAGAAACAGAAAGACAATTATCTGCTTGCCGAAGAAGTGTATACGGTTACTACCGACCGCTACCGGGAAGGAATCACTTCAATGACTGAAGTTCTGCAGGATGAAATGCGGATGAGCGAGGCACAGAACAACTACATTAGTGCACATTATAATTATCGGGTGACCAACCTGATGTTACTGAAACTAACCGGACAGATCTCATCCCTGTTCAAATAACAGATAACTAATTGAATCATTCATATGGAAACAAAGGAAAATAATACAGTCTCTAGTACGCATCAGGAGAAAGCTAAGAAAATGAGAAAATTACGCCGCTGGCAGATTGTAGTAAGTCTGTTTGGAGTTGCTGTAATTGCTTGGGGAGTAATTGAAATTGTTTTTCTCTTTCTGGGCTATAGGCAGACGGAAACCAGCAATGATGCGCAGATAGAGCAATATGTGTCGCCTGTCAATCTGCGTGCATCGGGCTATATTAATAAGATTTATTTTACGGAACATCAGCAGGTACGCAAAGGTGATACCTTGCTGGTGCTGGACGACCGCGAATATAAAATCCGGGTGATGGAAGCTGAGGCTGCACTGAAGGATGCGCAGGCAGGCGCCACTGTGATAAATGCTACCTTGCAGACTACGCAAACAACTGCATCTGTGTATGATGCGTCTATAGCTGAAATAGAAATCCGGCTGGCAAAATTGGAGAAAGACCGTCAGCGGTATGAAAATCTGGTCAAACGAAATGCGGCGACACCTATCCAGTTGGAACAGATTACAACGGAGTATGAAGCTACCTTTAAGAAGCTGGAAGCAACCAGGCGCCAGCGGGAGGCGGCTCTTTCGGGAGTGAATGAAGTATCTCACCGTCGTGAGAATACGGAAGCTGCCATTCAGCGTGCTACGGCTGCGCTTGAAATGGCACGACTGAATCTATCGTATACGGTTGTACTGGCTCCTTGCGATGGCAAGTTAGGCAGACGTTCTCTGGAAGAAGGGCAGTTTATTACAGCAGGGCAATGCATTACATATATTCTGCCCGATACACAAAAATGGATTATTGCTAATTATAAAGAAACGCAGATAGAGAATCTCCGCATCGGGCAGGAGGTGGCTATCACGGTAGATGCCATCAGCAAGAAAGAATTTGCAGGCAAAGTAACTGCTATATCCGGGGCGACGGGTTCTAAATATTCATTGGTGCCGACTGACAATTCTGCCGGAAACTTTGTGAAAATACAGCAGCGTATCCCTGTCCGTATTGATTTTACGGATTTATCGAAGGAAGACAATGATAAGCTGGCGGCGGGTATGATGGTAGTAGTAAAAGCTAAACTCTGATAGCCATGCCTTCGTGTCCTAGAAATTATCCTTTTTACAATTGGGTGCCCAAACCGATAGGTATTATTATCCTGCTGTTCTTTTTCCTGCCGATTCTTTCGGTGGGCGGGGTATACTCTGTGAACAGTACCGAGATGATGAGCGGCTTGGGTATTATTTCCGAGCATATTCAGTTTGCCAATTTTGTGACTTCCATCGGTATGGCGGCATTTGCTCCCTTCTTGTATGAACTGGTTTGTATACGACGGGAGAAACTGATGTGTATCGCAGGTTTTGCACTGATGTATGTATTCAGCTATGTATGTGCCAAAACCGACAGTATCTTTTTGCTGGCACTCTGCAGCCTGCTGACAGGGTTCCTGCGTATGGTACTGATGATGGTCAATCTGTTTACGCTGATCAAATATGCTTTTGGCATGGAGGCAACGCGTAATATTACTCCCGGCATGGAACCGAAAGACGCGACGGGATGGAATAAGCTGGATATCGAAAAATGTGTCAGCCAGCCGGTAGTTTATCTGTTTTTTATGATCCTGGGGCAAATGGGTACGGCGCTAACGGCTTGGCTGGCTTTCGAATACGAATGGAAATATGTATACTATTTTATGATGGGTATTCTGCTGCTTTCCATTCTGATACTGTTCATTACGATGCCTAATCATGGTTTCGCCGGACGTTTCCCCATCAATTTCCGCAAATTCGGCAATGTGACCGCATTTTGCGTATCATTGACGTGCATCACTTATGTGCTGGTTTATGGCAAGGTGCTGGATTGGTATGATGATACCTCTATTTGCTGGGCAACGGCGATCAGTATCCTTTTTGCCGGGATTTTTCTTTATATGGATGTTACCCGGCGGTCTTCCTACTTTATTTTGGGGGCGCTGAGGTTGCGTACCATTCGTATGGGGGCTTTGCTTTATTTACTGCTGATGATTATCAATTCCAGTGCGATGTTTGTCAATGTGTATGCAGGAGTCGGGATGCACCTGGATAATTTACAGAATGCATCGCTGGCAAACTGGTGTATGGTCGGTTATTTTATCGGTGCCTTGATTTCCATCGTATTGGGGTCTAAAGGGGTGCATCTGAAATATCTTTTTGCTCTCGGCTTTTTCTTTCTGGCATTGTCGGCAGGATTCATGTACTTTGAAGTGCAGACAGCCGGACTTTACGAACGAATGAAGTATCCCGTAATTATTCGTACCATTGGAATGATGATTTTATATGCATTGACAGCAGCTTATGCCAATCAGCGGATGCCTTTTAAATATCTTTCTACCTGGATTTGCATTATGCTTACCGTCCGTATGGTACTGGGACCGGGGATCGGAGGGGCTATTTATTCAAATGTACTGCAGGAACGCCAGCAACATTATATTACCCGTTATGCACAAAATGTTGATCTGGTAAACCCCGAAGCTTCTGCTTCGTATACCAATACCGTGCAGGGAATGCAGTATCAGGGAAAGAGTGAAACGGAAGCGCATAACATGGCTGCCATGTCCGTCAAGGGGCGGATACAGGTGCAGGCTACGCTCTCTGCTGTGAAAGAAATGGCGGGGTGGACTATTTATGCAGGCGTTATTTGTATGATTTTTGTGCTCGTAGTGCCTTATCCCAAACGAAAATTGCTAACTTAGTATCGTTTTTCAATAGTAATTTATCAGTGAGTCAGTGTTATGGATACTCAGCAGGAACGTTTATTACAGCTTGACCGTGATCTGAAAAGCGGAAAGAATATATGCAGTTCGGGAGGTGTGCTCAGTTGTTTTCCATCTTCTTTAAAAGAACCTTTTCTGATGCAGGGGCTTGGTTTGGTTGTCTGCCGGCAAGGTAGTTTCCAGTTTTCTCTTGATAATAAGTGCGCTTCAGCCAAGGCGGGTGAAACCTTGTTTATTCATGAAGAATCTTGGTTTCAAGTACTTCAGGAGACCGAAGATGTGGAAATTTTTATTCTTGCCTATCAGATAGAACCGATACGTGATATTATCGGCAACTCGGTGGTTTCCATGTATATGTATTCGAAACTTACTCCGGAACTCTCTTGTGTATGGAATACCGGCGAGGAAGATGAGATTATGAAGTATATGTCTTTGATAGACAGTGTGCTGGAAATGGAGGAGAGTGCGTTTAGCCTTTATGAGCAGAAACTTCTTCTGCTGGCACTGACCTATCGTATTTGTTCGGTCTATAACCGTAAATTGATTAGTGCCGGACAAGAAACGGGCGGGCGGAAAAATGAGATATTTGTTCGTCTCATCCAGTTGATAGAGCAATATTATATGCAGGAAAGGAGTGTGGAATTCTATGCGGATAAACTCTGTCTGTCTCCGAAATACCTTTCGGCTCTTTCCAAAAGCATCTGTGGGTATACGGTGCAGGAACTTGTATTCAAGGCGATTATCCGTAAGTGTATCTCTTTGTTGAAGAATACGCAAAAAAATATTCAGGAGATTTCCAATGAGTTCGGCTTCCCCAATGCTTCTTATTTTGGCACATTCTTCAAGAAGCAAATGGGGATGTCGCCGCAGCAATATCGAAGGAATCTTTAATCGAAATTACTCTTTTTCTCCGTAAGCCAGATCGCCTGCGTCGCCCAGCCCCGGTACAATATAGGAATGTTCATTGATTTCAGGATCGATGGCAGCACACCAGATGGTTGTTTTGTCTTCGGGAAATACGTTCTTGATATGATCGATTGCATGTTGGCTGGCAATGATCGAAGCTACGTGAATTTCGGCGGGATGGCCTTTGGTAAGCATGGCCTGATAACTCAGTTCCATACTGCCGCCTGTAGCCAGCATCGGATCGGTGATAATCAGCGTTTTGTCGTCAATACGCGGAGATGCGATATATTCTATATGTATATCAAATTTCAGGGTATCTTTATATTTACGATAGGCGGACACAAATGCATTTTCTGCTCCGTCGAAATAGCTTAGGAAGCCTTGGTGAAAAGGAAGGCCGGCGCGGAGGATGGTACTGATGACAAGCTGGTTGTCCGGTGTGCTGACGGGAGCAATGCCCAGTGGTGTCCGGATGTTTTTTACTGAGTATCGGAACTCTTTGCTCATTTCGTAAGCCATGATTTCTCCGATCCGTTCAATGTTACGGCGGAAACGCAGGCGGTCATTCTGAACTTCTACATTTCTGATTTCGGATATGTACTGGTTTAGAATCGAATTTGTTTGGCTAAAATCAATTACTTTCATATTATAGTTTAATCATAATTTAATCTCATTTTCATCGTATTGAGAACGTTCTGGCTTGCAAAGTAAACGATAATCTTTCAAATTGCAATATTCAGTTTGCAGATATTGTTAGGAATTTATAAAAGAGATTCAATTAGGGAAAAATTTCTCTAATCCCTTCTTCCTTTTCAAAGAAAGTATTACTTTTGTACCCGGATTTACAAGGAGGCACCCAAAGCTCCTCATGTTCAGGTGAAAAGAGATAATAAAACGAAATACCAATTTTAATTAATTCAAAAAAAATGGCAAATTTAGATTTAAGCAAGTACGGTATCACAGGTGTGACCGAGATTGTGCACAATCCGTCTTATGACGTTTTGTTCGCTGAAGAAACAAAACCAGGTTTGGAAGGTTTTGAAAAAGGCCAGGTAACTAACATGGGCGCTGTAAACGTAATGACTGGCGTTTATACAGGACGTTCTCCTAAAGATAAATTCTTCGTAAAAGACGAAACCAGCGAAAATACAGTATGGTGGACTTCTGAAGAATACAAAAACGACAACAAACCAGTTGACGCTAAATGTTGGGCAGCTGTGAAAGATTTGGCAACTAAAGAACTTTCTAACAAGAGACTGTTCGTAGTTGACGCTTTTTGTGGTGCTAACGAAAACTCTCGCTTGAAACTGCGCTTCATCATGGAAGTAGCATGGCAAGCTCACTTCGTAACAAACATGTTCATCCGTCCGACAGCTGAAGAACTGGCTAACTTCGGTGAACCTGATTTCGTTATCATGAACGCTTCTAAAGCTAAAGTTGAAAACTACAAAGAGCTGGGCTTGAACTCTGAAACTGCAGTTGTATTCAACTTGACTGAAAAGATCCAGGTTATTCTGAATACTTGGTACGGTGGTGAAATGAAGAAAGGTATGTTCTCTTACATGAACTACTTATTGCCTTTGAACGGTATGGCTTCTATGCACTGCTCTGCTAACACAGATAAAGAAGGCAAGAGCTCAGCTATCTTCTTCGGTCTGTCAGGTACAGGTAAGACTACTTTGTCTACTGACCCGAAACGTTTGTTGATCGGTGATGACGAACACGGATGGGATGACGAAGGTGTATTCAACTTCGAAGGTGGTTGCTACGCTAAAGTTATCAACTTGGATAAAGAAAGTGAACCGGACATCTGG
This sequence comes from Bacteroides sp. MSK.20.82, assembly GCF_019052485.1. Taxonomy (NCBI): domain Bacteria; kingdom Pseudomonadati; phylum Bacteroidota; class Bacteroidia; order Bacteroidales; family Bacteroidaceae; genus Bacteroides; species Bacteroides sp. MSK.20.82. The sequence goes on along the minus strand of NZ_JAHQUN010000063.1, from coordinate 9,860 downwards.
AATGCTATCAAACGCGATGCTTTGTTGGAAAACTGTACAGTTAACGCTGAAGGCGAAATCAACTTCGCTGACAAGTCAGTAACTGAAAACACTCGTGTTTCTTATCCTATCTATCACATCGAAAACATCGTTAAACCGGTGTCTAAAGGTCCTCACGCTAAACAAGTTATTTTCTTGTCAGCTGACGCATTCGGTGTATTGCCTCCGGTATCTATCCTGAACGCAGAACAAACTAAATATTACTTCTTGTCTGGTTTTACAGCTAAATTGGCTGGTACAGAACGTGGTATCACTGAACCGACTCCGACATTCTCGGCTTGTTTCGGTGCTGCTTTCTTGTCACTGCACCCAACTAAATACGGTGAAGAACTGGTGAAGAAGATGGAAAAAACTGGTGCTAAGGCATACTTGGTTAACACTGGTTGGAATGGTACCGGCAAACGTATCTCTATCAAAGATACTCGTGGTATCATCGACGCTATCCTTGACGGTTCTATCGACAAAGCTCCTACTAAGGTTATGCCTTACTTCGACTTTGTTGTTCCTACAGAACTTCCGGGTGTTGATCCGAAGATCCTTGACCCACGCGACACTTACGAATGTGCTTGCCAATGGGAAGAAAAAGCAAAAGATTTGGCTGGACGTTTCATCAAGAACTTCGCTAAATTTACAGGTAACGAAGCTGGTAAGGCTTTAGTTGCTGCTGGTCCGAAACTCTAAGCCTCTTAGGCAATAGATATGTAATGCAAAATGTGGGCGGTTCCTTTCGGGACCGCCTTTTTTTGTTTATATGAAGGTGATTTTGTATCTTTGTTAATCTGAATTATGTTCGATAAAACGCAGATAAATACATGATTATTACTTATTTAAAACTCTTTTGTACATTCGCGAAAATTGGTATGTTTACCATTGGCGGGGGATATGCTATGATTCCTTTGATAGAACGGGAAATAGTAAAGAAAAACTGGATGAGCAAGGACGAATTTATGGAAATGTTTGCCTTGACTCAATCGTTGCCCGGAGTTTTTGCGGTAAATATATCCATTTTCGTGGGATATAAACTTCATAAGGTTAGCGGAAGTCTGGTTTGTGCGTTGGCGACTATTCTCCCTTCATTTGTCATTATGATGTTGATTGCCATGTTCTTTGCTCGTTTTCAGGACAATGAGGTGATGATTCGTATCTTCAACGGGATACGTCCGGCTGTAGTGGCGCTGATTTTGTTTCCTTGTATATCTGCGGTCAGAGCTTTGCATTTGAAGTATGTGCAACTGATAGCTCCTGTGATTGCCACAGTACTGATCTGGCAATTCGGGCTTTCTCCTATTTATGTGGTATTGGCGGGGATTTCCGGTGGATTAGTGTATACTCTGTGGTTGAAAAATAAGATTAAAGATATAAAGGCATGATATATTTACAGTTACTTTGGGTGTATCTGAAGATAGGTACGTTTGGTTTCGGAGGTGGTTATGCGATGCTTTCGTTGATTCAGCATGAAATTGTAGATCTCCACCATTGGCTGACTCCCCAACAATTTACGGATGTGGTGGCAATTTCGCAGATGACTCCGGGGCCGATTGGAATTAATAGTGCTACTTATGTGGGCTATGCAGTGACACACAGTGTATGGGGAGCGGTACTTGCTACCGTAGCGGTGTGTCTGCCCTCTTTTATTCTCGTATTGCTCATTTCCTATTTCTTTGCGAAATGCAAGGATAATAAATACATAAAAGCAGCGATGTCCGGCTTGCTTCCCATGTCAGTGGCATTGATTGCCTCGGCTGCCTTGTTGATGATGAACAGGGAGAATTTTATTGATTATAAAAGTATAGGGATTTTTGCAGGAGCATTCCTTATCACCTGGAAATGGGATTTGCATCCTATTCTGCTGATTTGTCTGGCAGGTCTGGTGGGGGTGATCTTGTATTAAAAAAACTTTTATAAAGCTAGGGTCGGCTACTGGATCGTAAAGAAGTTGCTGAATATGCATGAACTGGAAATAGAAAAAGCCCGCTAGATAAAATCCGGCGGGCTTTCTGCATTATCTCGGGCTATTGCTTACGATTTGTTCGCGCGTTTACGCTCGATTTCGTCCAGAATGACTTTGCGCATACGCATTGCTTTCGGAGTTACCTCTACGTATTCATCTTCTTTGATATATTCCAATGCCTCTTCGAGTGAGAACTGAACAGGCGGAATCAGACGAACTTTGTCATCAGATCCGGAAGCACGCATGTTGGTAAGCTTTTTGGATTTTGTAACGTTGATAACCAGGTCGTTGTCATGGGAGTGTTCCCCTACTACCTGACCTGCATATACTTCGTCCTGCGGGAAGATGAAGAACTTACCGCGATCCTGCAATTTATCGATGGCATAGGCAAAAGCAGTTCCGCTTTCCATTGCGATCATGGAGCCATTGGTACGGCGTTCGATTTCTCCCTTGTGCGGCTGATATTCTTTAAAACGGTGTGCCATGATAGCTTCACCGGCAGAAGCGGTCAGTACGTTGGTACGAAGACCGATGATACCACGTGAAGGCATGTCGAATTCAAGGTTGATACGTTCGCCTGTATTTTCCATCTTCACCATTTCACCTTTGCGGCGGGTAACCATATCGATGATCTTGCTTGAATATTCTTCCGGTACGTTGATTGTCAGTTCTTCGATCGGTTCGCACTTGACGCCGTCGATTTCTTTAAAGATAACCTGTGGTTGACCTACTTGCAGTTCGTATCCTTCACGACGCATAGTCTCGATCAATACAGAAAGGTGAAGTACGCCACGGCCGGAAACAATCCATTTGCCGTCTTCCTCACTCTTTCTTACACGGAGTGCCAGATTCTTATCAAGTTCTTTCATCAGGCGGTCGTGGATGTGGCGTGAAGTCACGAACTTACCGTCTTTTCCGAAGAACGGAGAGTCATTGATGGCAAATAGCATGCTCATCGTCGGCTCGTCAATAGCGATTGGCGGTAATGCTTCCGGATTTTCGAAATCGCAGACTGTATCTCCGATCTCAAATCCCTCGATACCTACCAATGCACAGATATCTCCTGATGAAACTTCGTTTGTCTTTACGCGTCCCAAACCTTCAAATACATGAAGCTCTTTAATTTTAGATTTGAACATATCGCCATTACGTTTTACCAGCGTGATGTTCATACCTTCTTTCAAGGTACCGCGATGTACGCGACCTACGGCAATACGACCGGTATAAGAAGAATAATCCAGAGAAGTAATCAGCATCTGCGGAGTACCTTCCAGTTGTTCGGGAGCAGGAATATTTTCAATAATACAATCCAGCAGCGGGGTAATGGTATCTGTCGGCTTTTGCCAGTCTGTGCTCATCCAGTTATTTTTGGCGGAACCGTAAATAACGGGGAAGTCCAGTTGGTCTTCTGTTGCGTTGAGGCTGAACATCAGGTCGAAAACCATTTCGTAAACTTCTTCAGGGCGGCAGTTAGGCTTATCTACCTTATTTACTACCACGATTGGTTTCAAACCGATTTCCAGTGCTTTCTGAAGTACGAAACGTGTTTGGGGCATCGGACCTTCGAAAGCGTCGACTAACAGAATGCAGCCATCTGCCATATTCAATACGCGTTCTACTTCACCACCGAAGTCGCTGTGTCCCGGAGTATCAATGATGTTAATTTTAGTACCGTTGTAATTGATGGATACATTTTTAGAAAGGATCGTTATACCACGTTCACGTTCCAGGTCGTTGTTATCCAGGATAAGTTCACCACTATTTTGATTGCTGCGGAATAGATTTCCGGCCAGCAACATCTTGTCAACCAGCGTTGTTTTCCCATGGTCAACATGGGCAATGATTGCAATGTTTCGAATATTTTGCATATAATACCTATTATTTGGCTGCAAAGGTACGAAAATAGGATTAGAAATAAATGCAATAGCCCCATTTTTTTCTTGTAAAACGTTGTGAGATATAAAGATAATGTCTATCTTTGCACGCTCAAAAGAATAATTTACTATATCAAAATTCTAAAAATTATGTATTTAGACGCAGCTGAAAAGCAAGAAATCTTTGGAAAGTACGGGAAGTCTAACTCTGATACTGGCTCAACTGAAGCGCAGATAGCTTTGTTTTCCTACCGTATTTCTCACCTGACTGAGCACATGAAGCTCAACAGAAAAGATTATAGTACAGAGAGAGCTTTAACAATGTTGGTAGCTAAACGTCGCCGTTTGCTGAATTACCTGAAGGACAAAGATATCACAAGATATCGTTCTATTGTTAAAGAACTTGGTTTGCGTAAGTAATCTACTTGCCGCGAAAAGATTAAAAACCGTTTCTCACATTGAGAAACGGTTTTTTTATTGGCTTTCAATGAAGGGTGGATTAGTATTTTATGCTGTGCACATTGATTGCAGTCGGCTGTCCGTTGTATAGTGCTTCACAACTAATTGTCAGGAATGTAGACGAGTTCGCATTATTACAGCGAATGATGGCTTCTCCATTTTTGTCGGTGGTAACTTTAGGATTCCAATAGATTGTACGGCGGTGGTCATTGCCTTGTCCTTTACTGATATCCGGATAATAGGGTGAATAAAATTCAATAGGTTGGGAGTAACCTTGGATTTGTGTGTTTCGGATACCACGTGATTGGTACTTCTTTTCCGGGTCCCAATTGTCGATGGTGGTGATATAGCAAATTGCAAATTGATTTCCCGGTTGATTATAGGGAGTTGTGTTGTTCAGATAACTTTTGAGAGCTTTTTCTTCAAAGGGAGAGAGTCTGGAAGTTTCCATGTGATTTTTTAGACTTTCGTCGCTCAGGTGATAAGCGCTGTCGTCATCAATTCCGGCACTTGCTGTCGTGCCGTCGCAAATCATAACAGATTTTATCGCATCGATATTTTTATCTATAAAAAGCTCCCGATCAAATGTTGAGTAAAGAACTCCATTTATGACGCATAATATATAATGATTCTTGTATTTCATGGTTATAAATGGTGGATCTCCCTTCCACTTAGACTTCACTTGAATATTGGGATTTAATGTGGTCATTAGCCAAGGGAAATAGTCTATGAATTTTCCTTCATCGCGCATTCGATCCAGTTCCTTAGGGATATCATAATAAGCTCTTACAGATTGCTCGAAAGCTAGAATTTTTTTGTATTTCGTACGTTTGGCTTTAATCGTTACCTGATCCAACAAATGAGTGTCGTGTCCCATAATTGAATCTAGATAAAGAGAGTCGGAGAGACTGCTCCACCAACTGAGTCCGCTAATATCTTCCCATTTAGGATGTAGCTCTTCGTAAGCGTATTTGCGTAGTTCGGGTGTAAAGTTACGGAAAAGTGATATGTTTGTTTTCCAGTTCAGCTTTTTTCCTTTACGGCGAGTTTGAATAGCCGCACTCATGGAACCATTGAAGGCATCCATTGGAATGTGGAAGAACCCCAAAGAGTCTGTGACCGTAGTACCTGCTGCTGATATCGTATCTCTCCGGGCAATGACGCTTACAGAGATATCTTTTTGCTCTTTGTTTCTCAGAAAAGATGTTACCTGCCCATGCAGAGTCAGTCTCGTTTCCGGCAGATAGATTGGTATTTCTGGAGTGGCACTGATGGCTTGGCTTATATCATATTTTCTCCATCCGTGAATCATCAACAGATTATCTAATGCCACTCTTCGTCTGGGAGAATTGTTTGCGAAATAATATCCAGGTTGATGAATGTATCCTTTCAGATCTGATGTAAGTAAAAGGTCTGTGTAAATTGTCTGATCGAACCGTTGGAAGTCTGATTTTAAAGCATCCCGGACCGCTACGGAGAAATGTCCTTGTATTGGTTGACCTGTATGGTTTTTCATTGAGATATGATACTCAATTGGTTCAAAAGGATAGTATAATGCATTGGTGGATGTGGCTGTTAACTGTAAAGATGGAGAAGGCATCACATAGCAAAAACGCTCGCATAACGTTGCCCCATTGCTATTCATTAAAGAGAGTTGTATGACTCCTCCCGGCAATCCCTGAGTGGATAACGGGAGATGATATACTGTTTGATCTTTAAAATCAATGGTCTGATACATGAGCGGACGTCCTTGATGTGATATGAATAAAGCCAGTGTATCTTTGAGACTTGTCGAATTTCTGAGAACTTTGATGACTAATGCTTTTTCTTTAGACGTCACATTTAGCACATATCCTTGGGGTAAAGCCTTCGGTAGCTGAAATGAGTATTTTTTATCTTGATAGGTCACTACAGCTTTGGCTTGTTTGTCTGTAGGGGTGTATGTAAAGCATCCCATACCGTCGTGGAGAGTTGTAAATTGTGCAAGTTCTACATCATCCGGCCCATAAACAGTTCCTGAAATGCCTACTGTACCTTCTTCTTTACTTGTCGCTTCGAATGCAACGACTGAAGGTACTCCCTCTACTAATTGTCCACCTTCCGGGAAGAATCGAATCATGAAATCTTTTTCTTTTGAACGCGGACGTTGCTTCATAGATTCGTCCATTCGGTAGGTGATGATGCTCCGGTTTTCGTCTACTTCGCTCCTCCGTTTTCTATATACAGGGATCGTACGCGAGAAATATTGCTTTTCACTGAATGCCAACATCCACTTCGTATAAGCCCTGATCTCGTAAAAGCCCGAGAATAAGGCTTTTGTCAGTATGAATTGTCCTTCTCCTTCTCCATCCCGCAACTGTATGATTTGCCGTTCACTAGTATTTCCCAGTTGGTCTAATAGTTCTACATAAAGGGGGGTACTGATTGGGCTAGGCTGGTTTTGCTCGGCCGTTACTACGTATGCCTTATACCATATCGTGTCTCCGATGTAGTAACTGGTGTTGTCCAAGTGCAGATAGGCTTTCTCGCGTGGATATGCATCGGCGTAGGCTTGTGAACGGGCAAAGTAAGTTGCGAATATAGAATCCGCAACTTGCTGGCTATGGATTTGCACGGCTATACTTGATAGGAGGCAGAAAATGATGATTATGGAGCGTATTCTCATTGTATTTTGAGTGATCAGTAATTTGAAGGCAGGGGAACGTCGAGTGTTAGCATAACTATACTTGTTGGATTCTCTCTTTACTACTTGTGAATTGATTGTGTGTGTTCATAAGCTATATATTTAGAGGTTTAACAATAACTACTTATGATTTTACAAGAAAAGAAAAAATAATGATAATATGAAAATTCCGAGTTTAATTAGTGTTAATCTCCAGACTATATAATCACTTTATTCATTTTATAGGGGAGTAGGTGAAAAGAGATATATTACTGGAGATATTTTAGGATTATAATTGTGTTCATCTAAAGATTTTGCTATTTTTGCAACCAAATTATTCTAATTTATCACCTTTGCTAACTAAAAAACTTTCAATATGGATACGAGTAAGATTGTTGGAGAGAAAATTAAAGCGCTCCGGGAAGATAAATCAATAAGTATAGAGGAATTGGCACAGCGTTCGGGTTTGGCTATCGAGCAGATCGAACGAATTGAAAATAACATCGATATACCGTCTCTTGCACCGCTGATTAAAATAGCGCGTGTGCTGGGTGTGCGTCTGGGAACTTTCCTGGATGATCAGGATGAAATCGGGCCTGTGGTATGCCGTAAAAAAGAGGCTAAAGATGCCATCAGCTTTTCCAATAATGCGATTCATTCACGCAAGCACATGGAATATCATTCATTGTCTAAATCGAAAGCGGATCGTCACATGGAGCCGTTTATCATTGACGTGATGCCGACAGAGGACAGCGACTTTGTGCTTTCTTCGCATGAAGGAGAAGAGTTTATCATGGTTATGGAAGGGGTTATGGAAATCAGCTATGGTAAGAATACCTATTTGCTGGAAGAAGGTGATAGTATTTACTATGATTCTATCGTTCCACATCATGTACATGCTTACGAAGGGCAGGCTGCTAAAATATTGGCTGTAGTCTACACTCCGATTTAATAAAATCAGATACCAAATATTAAGAATAATCGCATGCAATTATTTGAACGTACTCTTGGGCAATGGCTGGAACATTGGGCTGAAGAGACTCCCGATAAGGAATATATCGTTTATTCCGACCGTAATCTTCGTTTTACATGGAGCCAGCTAAACCAGCGTGTGGATGATATGGCGAAAGGACTGATCGCTGTTGGTGTGGAACGTGGTACTCATGTCGGTATTTGGGCGGCGAACGTGCCCGATTGGCTGACATTGCTGTATGCTTGTGCCAAGATTGGTGCGGTATACGTCACGGTGAATACGAATTATAAGCAGGCCGAGCTGGAGTATCTTTGCCAGAATTCCGATATGCATACACTTTGTATCGTCAATGGTGAAAAGGACAGTGATTTTGTGCAAATGACGTATACGATGCTTCCTGAACTGAAAACCTGCGAACGCGGTCATTTGAAGAGTGAACGCTTTCCGTATATGAAGAATGTGATATACGTCGGTCAGGAGAAACATCGGGGAATGTATAATACTGCGGAAATCTTGCTGCTAGGGAATAATGTGGAAGATGACCGCCTGACTGAACTTAAAAGTAAAGTAGACTGTCATGATGTAGTGAATATGCAATATACATCAGGAACTACCGGTTTCCCGAAAGGAGTGATGCTGACTCATTATAATATTGCCAACAACGGTTTTCTGACCGGCGAACACATGAAGTTTACGGCGGATGACAAACTCTGTTGTTGTGTGCCGCTATTCCATTGTTTTGGAGTGGTGTTGGCTACGATGAACTGTCTGACTCATGGGTGTACACAGGTGATGGTAGAGCGGTTTGATCCGTTGGTCGTGTTGGCTTCCATTCATAAGGAACGCTGTACTGCTCTTTATGGGGTGCCTACGATGTTTATTGCCGAGCTGCACCATCCGATGTTCGACCTGTTTGATATGTCTTGTCTGCGTACCGGTATAATGGCAGGTTCGTTGTGTCCGGTTGAACTGATGAAACAGGTAGAAGAGAAGATGTACATGAAGGTTACCAGCGTATATGGACTGACTGAAGCCGCTCCCGGTATGACCGCTACCCGCATCGATGATTCGTTTGATGTACGTTGTAATACGGTAGGGCGCGACTTCGAATTTACGGAAGTCAGAGTGATTGATCCTGAAACCGGCGAAGAATGTCCGGTAGGCGTACAAGGCGAAATGTGCAATCGTGGATATAATACGATGAAAGGGTATTATAAGAATCCGGAAGCTACGGCTGAAGTGATTGATAAAGATAACTTCCTGCATTCGGGCGACTTAGGTATTAAAGATGAGGACGGAAATTACCGGATCACAGGGCGTATCAAGGATATGATTATTCGTGGTGGTGAAAATATCTATCCGCGTGAAATCGAAGAATTCCTTTATAAGCTTGATGGGGTAAAGGATGTTCAGGTAGCAGGAATTCCCTCTAAGAAATATGGTGAAGCAGTTGGTGCTTTTATCATCTTGCAGGAAGGAGTTGAAATGCATGAGTCGGACGTTCGTGACTTCTGTAAGAATAAGATTTCCCGTTATAAGATACCGAAATATGTCTTTTTTGTGAAGGAGTTCCCGATGACAGGCAGCGGTAAAATTCAGAAATTCAGATTGAAAGATCTTGGATTGCAGCTTTGTAAGGAGCAAGGAATAGAAATTATTTAAATAAAGAATTAAAAAAGAAGAAGGAAGAATTAGCTGCGCTGTATGCTGCATAGCAATTCTTCATTCTTCTTTTTTTAGTTCTTCGTTCATTAGTGTCCCATTAAAATTGGGACGAATTAAAAATTAAACAACCTTGGCCCATTTGGTCCGAATCGTTCTTTGTCATTTTGAAATTTAGTTTTATTAAAGAGGTCTCTCAGATGAGTCTTATCAGTCAATGAGATGCTCAGTATTTGTAAC
>NZ_JAHQUN010000062.1:0-24971 GCF_019052485.1 Bacteroides sp. MSK.20.82 | reverse complement strand
GTAAACTAATTCAGTTATAACAAACGAAGTTGTCAACTAAAACCAGTACACATCATTTCTTGTAATGGAAACTGTCGTTTCCCAGTGAGGGAACGAGCGTTCCTTTTAATGGAAACGACCGTTCCTTTTAAAGGGAACTGGCGTTTCCTCCAAGGAAACCAACGCTTGCCCCACATGATACGGATGCTTGATTTATATGAACTGACAATTTAGCGTATTACTGATTCGAGTTTACTCCATTTGAATACCAAGCCCGTAAGGAGCTAATTCCACAGGTTTTGAAATATTTTCGTCATATCTACTATACCCTTCCGCTTTTTTTCGTACTTTTACCCCTTGTTGGAAAGTAGCGCCTTTCTGACCCCTGAGAACAGAAAAAGAAAAAACAATATATAAAATGAATCACAAATGGAATTATCAACCCATTACACCCGAACAGGCAGAGACAAGCCAGACATTGGCCCAGGAATTAGGCATTAGCCCGATACTTGGACAACTTTTGGTGCAGCGGGGAATAACGAAGGCAGGAGATGCCAAGAAGTTTTTCCGCCCGCAATTGCCCGACCTGCACGATCCGTTCCTGATGAAGGACATGGACATTGCAGTAGAACGTCTGAACAAGGCGATGGGAAAGAAAGAGCGTATTCTGATTTATGGAGATTATGATGTAGACGGTACTACTGCCGTAGCATTGGTCTACAAGTTTATTCAACAGTTCTATTCGAACATTGACTATTACATACCCGACCGCTACAACGAAGGGTATGGCATTTCTAAAAAAGGAGTTGACTATGCCTCAGAGACCGGCGTAGGATTGATCATCGTACTCGACTGCGGAATCAAAGCAGTGGAGGAAATAACGTATGCGAAAGAAAAGGGAATCGACTTTATCATCTGCGACCATCATGTGCCGGACGATATCCTCCCCCCTGCCGTCGCAATCCTGAATGCCAAACGCCTGGACAACACTTATCCATACACCCACCTTTCCGGTTGCGGAGTTGGTTTTAAGTTTATGCAGGCATTTGCTATCAACAATGGTATTGAATTTCATCATCTGATTCCATTGCTCGACCTCGTAGCGGTGAGCATTGCATCGGACATCGTCCCGATCATGGGCGAAAACCGTATTCTCGCCTATCACGGCCTGAAGCAACTGAACAGCAACCCCAGCGTCGGCATGAAAGCCATCATCGATGTATGCGGACTCTCCGAAAAGGAGATCACCGTCAGCGATATCGTGTTCAAAATCGGACCACGTATCAACGCATCGGGACGCATCCAGAACGGTAAGGAAGCGGTGGACCTCCTCACAGAGAAGGACTTTTCTGCCGCACTGGAGAAAGCGGGACAGATCAATCAGTACAACGAAACCCGGAAAGACCTCGACAAGAGCATGACAGAAGAAGCTAACAATATTGTGGCCAATCTGGAAGGGCTGTCCGAACGCCGTTCCATCGTGCTTTATAATGAGGAATGGCACAAAGGTGTCATCGGCATCGTAGCATCCCGTCTGACAGAAGTTTACTACCGCCCGGCAGTAGTACTCACACGGACGGATGATATGGCCACCGGTTCCGCACGTTCCGTCTCCGGATTTGATGTGTACAAAGCGATTGAACATTGCCGCGACCTGTTGGAGAACTTCGGCGGACATACCTATGCAGCGGGGTTATCCATGAAAGTGGAGAATGTGGAAGCCTTTACCCGACGATTTGAAGAATATGTGTCACAACATATTCTGCCGGAACAAACCAGCGCCGTCATCAATATAGATGCGGAGATCGACTTCAGAGACATCACATCGAAATTCTTCAATGACCTGAAGAAATTCAATCCTTTCGGTCCGGACAATATCAAACCGATCTTCTGTACGCATCACGTCTATGACTACGGAACCAGCAAAGTAGTGGGACGCGATCAGGAACATATCAAGCTGGAACTGGTTGACAACAAGTCGAATAACGTCATGAACGGCATCGCATTCGGACAGAGTTCTCATGTGCGCTATATCAAGACGAAGCGTTCATTCGACATCTGCTATACGATCGAGGAGAACACGCACAAGCGTGGCGAAGTCCAACTTCAAATCGAGGATATAAAGCCGATTGAATAAGTATCAGGAGATATTAAAACAATACTGGGGTTATGACTCCTTCCGCGACTTGCAGGAGGAGATCATCACCAGTATCGGCGAAGGCAAAGACACACTGGGACTGATGCCTACCGGAGGCGGTAAGTCTATTACATTTCAAGTGCCCGCTCTCGCCCAAGAGGGCATTTGTATCGTCATCACCCCGCTTATCGCCCTGATGAAAGATCAGGTGCAGAATCTGCGGAAGCGGGAAATCAAAGCTCTTGCCATCTATTCGGGCATGACGCGGCAGGAAATACTTACCGCACTCGAAAACTGCATCTTCGGCAATTACAAATTCCTTTATATTTCTCCGGAACGGCTGGATACGGAAATATTCCGCACCAAGTTGCGTTCGATGAAAGTCTCCATGATTACGGTAGACGAAAGCCACTGTATCTCACAATGGGGATACGACTTCCGCCCGGCATATCTGAAAATTGCAGAGATACGGGAACTATTGCCGGAAGTTCCGGTACTGGCACTGACAGCTACGGCCACTCCGGAAGTCGTAACAGATATTCAGGCCCGTCTGAAATTCCGGGAAGGAAATGTCTTCCGAATGAGCTTTGAACGGAAGAATCTGGCATATATCGTGCGCAAAACCGACAACAAAACGAAAGAACTCCTGTATATCCTGCAACGAATATCGGGCAGTGCCATCATCTATGTCCGCAACAGACGCCGTACCAAAGAAATCACCGAACTGCTGATGAACGAAGGCATAACCGCCGACTTCTATCATGCCGGACTGGATAACGCCGTCAAAGACCTCCGGCAGAAACGCTGGCAAAGCGGAGAAGTCCGCGTCATGGTGGCAACCAATGCCTTCGGCATGGGTATCGACAAGCCGGATGTCCGCATCGTGCTGCATCTCGACCTGCCTGACTCTCCCGAAGCCTACTTTCAGGAAGCCGGACGTGCCGGAAGAGACGGAGAGAAAGCCTATGCCGTCATCCTGTACTCCAAATCGGACAAGACAACACTCCATAAACGAGTGGTCGACACCTTCCCCGACAAAGAGTACATTCTGAATGTCTACGAACATCTCCAGTACTATTACCAAATGGCGATGGGCGACGGTTTTCAATGTATCCGTGAATTCAATCTGGAAGAGTTCTGCCGAAAGTTCAAATACTTTCCGGTGCCGGTAGACAGTGCCTTGAAAATACTGACTCAGGCAGGCTATCTGGAATACACGGACGAACAGGATAATTCATCACGGATTCTCTTTACCATCCGTCGGGACGAACTATACAAGTTGCGGGAGATGGGAAAGGAGGCGGAAGCTCTGATACAGAGTATTCTTCGCTCATACACAGGAGTTTTCACCGATTATGCCTACATCAGCGAAGAGTCTCTTGCCGTCCGCACCGGACTGACACGCCAGCAAATCTATAATATATTGGTGACGTTAACCAAACGCCGTATCGTGGACTACATTCCCCGCAAAAAGACACCTTATATTATATATACGCGCGAACGACTGGAATTACGCTTCCTGCATATTCCCGCCAGCGTCTACGAAGAGCGCAAAGCCCGCTATGAAGCACGCATCAAGGCAATGGAAGAATACGTCACCACCGAAAACATATGCCGGAGCCGGATGCTTCTCCGCTACTTCGGAGAGAAAAACGAACACAACTGCGGGCAATGCGATGTCTGCCTCAGCAAGCGTGCCACCGACAACTTATCCGAGAAATCTTACGAAGAAGTGAAAAGGCAAATACTCAACTTACTCAGCCACAGCCCTCTCACTCCTGCCGAAACAGCCGATCAGATAAAGGCGGAAAAAGAGGATATCGGACAAGTAATCCGATATTTATTGGACGAAGGCGAGCTGAAGATGCAGGACGGAATGCTACATATTTCAAAATAAGTTATTACATTTGCAGATAAACTCTAAAACAACACTATCATGCCGAACTTTTTTAAGTCTTTTTTCTCCGGTAAGTCCGAAACTCCGGAGAGTGAAAAACAGAAAAACGATCAGAAAAACTTCGAGATATTCAAATATGACGGCTTGCGTGCACAACGCATGGGACGTCCGGATTATGCCATAAAGTGCTTTACCGAGGCGCTTGCCATCGAAGAGGATTTCGAAACGATGGGCTATCTCAGCCAACTTTACATCCCGATGGGAGAAACCGAAAAAGCCCGCGAACTTCTGGAGAAAATGGCAGTAATGGAACCTCATGTGACCAGCACATTCCTCACACTGGCCAATGTCTGCTACATCCAGGAAGATTACAAAGCAATGGAAGAGGCTGCCGGCAAAGCAATCGCCATCGAAGAAGGAAATGCAGTCGCACACTTCCTGCTCGGAAAAGCCCGCAAAGGACAGGATGACGAAATCATGACCATCGCTCATCTGACGAAAGCCATCACTCTGAAAGACGACTTCATCGAAGCCCGTCTGATGCGTGCGGAAGCTCTGCTGAAAATGAAGCAATACAAGGAAACAATGGAAGACATAGACGCCGTACTCGCCCAGAATCCGGAAGAAGAGACCGCCATCCTGCTGCGTGGCAAGGTGAAAGAAGCCAACGGACAGGAAGAAGAAGCGGAAACGGACTACAAGTTCGTAACGGAAATAAACCCATTCAACGAACAAGCCTATCTCTATCTGGGACAGCTTTATATCAATCAGAAGAAACTGGCGGAAGCAATCGCCCTGTTTGACGAAGCCATCGAGTTGAACCCGAACTTCGCCGAAGCCTATAAAGAACGCGGACGCGCCAAACTACTGAACGGTGATAAAGACGGTTCCGTAGAAGACATGAAGAAGTCACTGGAGCTGAATCCAAAAGACGAAGCTAGTCTGAACGGAGAATTCAAGAACCTGGGACCGAAACCGGAAGCACTCCCGGGAATCTTCTAGGCAGACGGCGGTATATACTCATTTTTAACTGAAACATTACTGTCATATCAGGTGACCTTTTCATCTTTTTTAGAGAAGAAAACAAAAAAAGTATCGCTTTTTGTTTGCATCTAACAGAAAATTATTACTTTTGCCCCAGAATTAGAAACCAAAGCAGAAACAAAGATTCGTATGAAATCATTTTCTTATGCATATTACTTCTTTTTTTACTTTTACTTTAGCCAGAAAGTAGAGCGGGAGTTTGTATGTATCAAGTGACATGATGCTTAAGGACTGAGATGAAGAAATTAATCATATAAATCCCGCTTCCATATGGACGCGGGATTTTTTTATATAACCCTATTAGAACAATGAAAAAGATAGCAATTCAAGGAACACTCGGCTCATATCACGATATCGCCGCACACAAGTACTTCGAGGGAGAAGAAATAGAGTTAATCTGTTGTGCCAACTTCGAAGACGTGTTTACTTCGATACGGAAAGACAGCCAGGTCATCGGAATGCTAGCCATCGAAAATACGATAGCGGGAAGCCTGCTGCACAACAATGAACTGTTGAGACAAAGCGGTACGCAGATTATCGGCGAATACAAGCTGCGCATCTCACATAGCTTCGTCTGCCTGCCCGAAGAAAGCTGGGAAGACCTGACAGAAGTCAACTCCCACCCTATCGCCCTGATGCAATGCCGTGATTTTCTGAATCAGCATCCGCAACTCAAAGTAGTGGAAGGAGAAGATACGGCACGCAGCGCGGAAATCATCAAGAAAGAAAACCTGAAAGGGCATGCAGCCATTTGCTCGAAAACGGCGGCAGAACGCTACGGAATGAAAGTGCTCCAAGAAGGCATCGAAACCAACAAGCACAACTTCACCCGTTTTCTGGTAGTTGCCGATCCGTGGCAAGTGGACGAACTCCGCCAGCATCACGCAAAGGCGACCAACAAGGCAAGCATGGTATTCACATTGCCACACACAGAAGGAAGCCTGTCGCAAGTATTATCCATTCTTTCGTTCTACAACATCAATCTGACAAAGATACAATCGCTGCCGATCATCGGACGGGAATGGGAATATCAGTTTTACGTCGATGTATCTTTCAATGATTATCTGAGATATAAACAATCTATAGCAGCAATTACTCCATTAACCAAAGAACTTAAAATATTAGGCGAATATGCAGAAGGAAAGTCAAACGTATAAAATCGCTCCTGCCGAAAGACTGGCAAGTGTCAGCGAATACTACTTCTCAAAGAAGCTGAAAGAGGTAGCACAAATGAATGCAGAAGGAAAAGACGTTATCAGTCTGGGTATCGGAAGTCCCGATATGCCTCCTTCAAAGGTTACCATCGAAACATTGTGCAACAATGCTCACGATCCCAACGGACACGGTTACCAACCGTATGTGGGCATACCGGAACTCCGTAAAGGTTTCGCAGCCTGGTATCAACGCTGGTATGGAGTGGAACTGAATCCGAATACGGAAATACAGCCGCTGATCGGTTCCAAAGAAGGTATTCTTCACGTCACACTGGCTTTTGTCAATCCGGGCGAACAGGTACTGGTGCCGAATCCGGGATACCCCACCTATACTTCTCTGAGTAAAATACTCGGTGCGGAAGTAATCAGCTACGACCTGAAAGAAGAAGACGGCTGGATGCCCGATTTCGAAACATTGGAAAAGATGGACCTGAGCCGCGTGAAACTAATGTGGACCAACTATCCGAATATGCCGACAGGAGCCAACGCCACTCCGGAACTCTACGAACGTCTGGTAGACTTCGCACGCCGCAAGAATATCGTCATCGTGAATGACAACCCGTACAGCTTTATCCTGAACGAAAAGCCGATCAGTATTCTCAGCGTACCGGGAGCCAAAGAGTGCTGCATCGAATTCAACTCCATGAGCAAGAGCCACAATATGCCGGGATGGCGTATCGGAATGCTGGCTTCGAATGCCGAATTCGTACAATGGATACTGAAAGTAAAAAGCAATATCGACAGCGGTATGTTCCGTGCCATGCAACTGGCAGCCGCCACAGCTCTGGAAGCCGAAGCGGACTGGTACGAAGGTAACAACCACAACTATCGCGGCCGTCGCCATCTGGCCGGCGAAATCATGAAAACACTGGGGTGTACCTACGACGAAAACCAGGTGGGTATGTTCCTTTGGGGAAAGATTCCCGCTTCGTGCAAGGATGTAGAAGAACTGACCGAAAAAGTATTGCACCAGGCAAGGGTATTTATCACGCCGGGATTCATCTTTGGCAGCAACGGAGCAAGGTTTATCCGTATTTCCCTTTGTTGCAAGGATGCCAAACTGGCGGAAGCATTGGAAAGAATCAAGAAGCTTTCTTAAAAAGAAAAGACCGATAAAAGTTAATCAGCGGCAGACCAGGAAACGCCTGCCCGAAAGAGTAAGAACAAGAATAAAATAAAAACAATAAGAATATGGAACTCGAATCAATTTTATTACCGGGCATCGAAGCCAAAAGACCGATTGTTATCGCCGGCCCGTGTAGCGCAGAGACTGAAGAACAAGTAATGGAAACCGCCAAACAACTGGCAGCCAAAGGACAAAAGATATACCGTGCCGGTATCTGGAAACCGCGTACCAAACCGGGAGGTTTCGAAGGAATCGGTGTGGAAGGACTTGCCTGGCTGAAGGAAGTGAAGAAAGAAACAGGTATGTATGTTTCTACCGAAGTAGCGACTGCCAAACACGTTTACGAATGTCTGAAAGCAGGAATCGACATCCTTTGGGTAGGCGCACGTACCACAGCCAATCCTTTCGCCGTACAGGAAATTGCCGACGCATTGAAAGGGGTCGACATCCCCGTGCTGGTAAAAAATCCGGTAAACCCAGACCTGGAATTGTGGATCGGTGCACTGGAACGTATCCACAACGCAGGCTTGAAGCGTTTGGGAGCTATCCACCGTGGTTTCAGCAGCTATGACAAAAAGATATACCGCAACCTTCCGCAATGGCACATTCCTATCGAACTGCGTCGCCGTCTGCCTAACCTGCCGATTTTCTGTGACCCAAGTCACATCGGAGGAAAACGCGAACTGGTTGCCCCGCTCTGCCAGCAGGCAATGGACCTGAACTTCGATGGTCTGATCGTGGAAAGTCACTGCAATCCGGACTGTGCGTGGAGCGACGCTTCTCAACAGGTAACGCCCGATGTACTCGACTACATCCTCAACTTATTGGTGATCCGTACCGAAACCCAGACGACAGAAAGCCTAAGCCAACTGCGTAAGCAAATCGACGAATGCGACGATAACATCATCCAGGAACTGGCTAAGAGAATGCGCGTAGCACGTGAGATCGGTACTTACAAAAAAGAACACGGAATCACCGTTCTTCAAGCAGGACGCTACAATGAAATCCTGGAAAAGCGCGGTGCGCAAGGAGAACAATGCGGTATGAGCGCAGACTTTATGAAGCTGATCTTCGAAGCAATCCACGAAGAGTCTGTCCGCCAGCAGATAGAGATTATTAATAAATAAAAAGCCCAAAAGAACTCAAAAATCAAATGGAAACTAACAAATAAGTCGGCAGTAACACAACTGAGGCCGACTAGAAAGTCGGTAGTATCTTACCTCTCCTCCTTCTGGAAGGAGGAGAATAAAGATAGAATCGACTTGTTAGTCACCCCAATGTGAGATACTATTAACTTTTAGAGATACTATTGACTTTTGAAGAGACTATTGACTTTTGAGAAACTCCCCAATAATAATAGATATGAGAATATTAATCCTCGGAGCCGGTAAAATGGGTTCCTTCTTTACGGATATACTGAGTTTTCAGCACGAGACGGCCGTGTTTGACGTCAACCCGCACCAGTTGCGTTTCGTGTATAACACGTATCGTTTCACCACACTGGAGGAAATCAAAGAATTCGAACCCGAACTGGTCATCAATGCCGTCACCGTAAAATACACGCTGGATGCTTTCCGCAAGGTATTGCCTGTGCTGCCCAAAGACTGTATCATCAGTGACATCGCTTCCGTAAAGACAGGACTGAAGAAGTTCTACGAAGAAAGCGGATTCCGCTACGTTTCCAGTCACCCTATGTTCGGACCGACATTTGCCAGTCTCAGCAATCTGAGCAGCGAGAATGCGATTATCATCAGCGAAGGAGATCATTTGGGAAAGATTTTCTTCAAAGACCTTTACCAGACGCTGCGCCTGAACATCTTCGAATATACGTTCGACGAACATGATGAAACGGTGGCATACTCGCTCTCCATCCCATTCGTTTCGACTTTCGTATTTGCTGCCGTGATGAAGCATCAGGAAGCTCCGGGAACGACTTTCAAGAAGCACATGGCTATCGCAAAGGGGCTGCTGAGCGAAGATGACTACCTGCTGCAGGAAATCCTGTTCAACCCACGCACCCCGGGACAAGTGGCCAATATCCGTACAGAGCTGAAAAATCTTCTCGAAATCATCGAAAAGAAAGATGCGGAAGGTATGAAAGCCTACCTCACCAAGATTCGGGAAAAGATCAAGTAAATCATCCTCTCCTTCGATAAGATTTAACCATCCCCTGCAAAAAAGTTCTTTGCAGGGGATTTTTTTATATGTACCTTTGTATCCGCAAAAACGGAATCACAGGAGAAAAGAAGAATGATAGATCAAGTTACCATAGACCGAATTTTAGATGCCGCACAGATTGTAGATGTAGTGTCTGAGTTTGTCACCCTGCGCAAACGCGGAGTGAACTATGTAGGTCTGTGCCCGTTCCACAACGAAAAGACTCCGTCATTCAGCGTCTCCCCTGCCAAAGGACTTTGCAAGTGTTTCAGCTGCGGTAAGGGCGGAAACTCGGTCCACTTCATCATGGAGCACGAACAGATGTCGTATTACGAGGCACTGAAATATCTCGCCAAGAAATACAACATCGAAATCAAAGAACGGGAGCTGACCAATGAAGAGAAACAGGCGCAGACAACGCGCGAAAGTATGTTCATTGTCAACAACTTCGCCCGCGATTACTTTCAGAATATCTTAAAGAATCATGTGGACGGGCGCAGCATCGGTCTAGCTTATTTCCGTCAGCGTGGATTTCGTGATGACATCATTGAGAAATTCCAGTTGGGTTACTGTACGGAAAGCCATGATGCCATGTCACAAGAAGCATTGCGCAAAGGCTACAAGAAAGAATTCCTGGTGAAAACGGGAATCTGCTACGAAACGGATGACCACCGTCTTCGTGACCGCTTCTGGGGACGTGTGATTTTCCCCGTCCATACCCTTTCCGGAAAGGTGGTCGCCTTCGGCGGACGTGTGCTCAGCACCGCCACCAAAGGGGTAAAGGTGAAATATGTCAACTCTCCCGAGTCGGAAATTTACCACAAGAGTAACGAGCTATACGGAATCTATTTTGCCAAACAGGCGATTGTCAGGCAGGACAGATGTTTCCTTGTGGAAGGATACACGGACGTTATCTCCATGCATCAGTCGGGCATAGAAAACGTAGTCGCTTCATCGGGCACCGCATTGACGCCTGGACAGATTCGTCTGATCCACCGTTTCACCAATAACATTACCGTACTCTATGACGGTGACGTAGCCGGTATCAAAGCCTCTATCCGCGGAATCGATATGCTGCTGGAAGAAGGCATGAACATCAAAGTATGCCTGCTTCCGGACGGAGACGACCCGGACTCCTTCGCCCGCAAACATAATTCGGAAGAATTCCAGGCATTCATCCATGAGCACGAGAAAGATTTCATCCGCTTCAAGACCGACCTTCTGATGGAAGACGCGGGAAGAGATCCGATCAAACGCGCGGAACTGATTTCGAATATCGTACGAAGCATTTCCGTCATACCGGAAGCCATTATACGGGATGTCTACATCAAAGAATGCAGCCAACATCTGCGCATCGAAGAAAAACTGCTGGTAGCGGAAGTCGCCAAATTAAGAGAGGCGCAGGCTGAAAAAGCCAATCGTCCCAGCTATAATCATTCATCTTCAACAACCGGAGATACTTCCGGTACAGCTGCCGCTTCCGGCACACCGGCTTATTCCGGTGCTCCGACTTATTCTAGTCCATCGAGCCCCTACGGCAATGCAGGAATGCCACCGGAACCCGAATATGATGACGATGGCAATATCGTATCTTTCGCAGATCCGATGTCCGCTGCTACAGGAGGTGCGGCAGGATTTCCTCCCGGCAATGCACCTGCCTCCACTACGGATACCACTGTTCCCGGAGATTCTTATACCTCCTTTATTCCACAGGAAGGGAAAGAAGGTCAGGAGTTCTATAAGTTTGAGCGATTGATCCTGCAGGCAGTAGTCCGTTATGGTGAAAAAGTGATGTGCAACCTTACCGACGAAGAAGGAAATGAAATTCCGGTAACCGTTATCGAATATGTGGTGAATGATCTGAAGGAAGACGACCTGGCTTTCCATAATCCGTTGCACCGACAGATTCTGACAGAAGCCGCCACGCATATACACGATGCCGGTTTTATCGCGGAACGCTATTTCCTGGCACATCCCGACCAGACCATCAGCCGGTTGAGCGTGGACTTGATCAATGTACGTTATCAGCTAAGTAAGTATCACTCGAAATCACAGAAGATCGTGACAGATGAAGAACGGCTGTACGAACTCGTCCCGATGTTGATGATCAACTTCAAGTATGCGATTGTCACGGAAGAACTGAAACATATGCTTTATGCCCTGCAAGATCCGGCACTCGCTCATGACAATGAGAAATGTAATTCGCTGATGCAGCGTTACAATGAGATGCGGGAAGTGCAAAGTCTGATGGCGAAGCGCCTGGGCGACCGCGTTGTATTACGCTAAATTTCTCATCGGTGCCGAGACACCCCTTCATCGGTACCGGAGGCAATCCTCATTGACGGGGAACTACATCGTCCACATTTTGTAAAGCGTATTACACCCTGCCGTGCTGAATCAGATTCATAAACTCTTCGCGAGTCTTGGCTTGATTGAAAGCTCCTGTAAAGTCTGAAGTAGTAGTAATAGAATTTTGTTTTTCTACACCGCGCATCTGCATACACATATGCTTTGCCTCCACTACCACCATCACTCCCAATGGGTTCAGTGTCTCCTGGATACAATCTTTGATTTGCAGCGTCATGCGTTCCTGCACTTGCAGGCGATGGGAAAAGATATCGACTACCCGGGCAATCTTGCTCAATCCCGTGATATAGCCGTTAGGGATATATGCCACATGTGCTTTTCCGTAGAACGGCAACATATGGTGTTCGCAGAGAGAGAAGAAATCAATGTCTTTCACTATCACCATCTGACTGTATTCTTCCTGAAACTTAGCCGAACGCAACACTTCATGAGGGTCCATGTGATAACCTTTTGTCAGACTCAGCATAGCCTTCGCAACACGTTCGGGGGTCTTCAGCAAACCTTCCCTTCCGGCATCTTCACCCAACAAAGTAATAATACTGTGATAATGACTTTTCAACTCCTCCAGATTCGGAGAGACAATTTCTTCTTTTTCTAACATGATACAATTATAAAGGAATATTGATCTGGTCTTTGACGATAGAGACCTCTTTGAATACACCGGTTGCCTTGAGTTTACGCATCATCGCGTCCGCCTCTTCAATGCTCCGGAAATCACCCACACGACAAAGCCAGCGGGGAGGATTGAACGAAGTGTAAATCGTCAGTTCGGGGAAATACTCTTTGATGCGGGAAGCTACACGATAAGCATCATTCTTTGCCTCACGGGTATTATTACCGGCATACGCCTGTATTCTGAATCCGGCTGCTTTCAACACTTTCTGTTCGCCCATAGAAGGACGTTCCACGCCTATCAATGCCTCTATCTTAGGGTCTTGATGAATCGTCACCTTTCCCTGTCCCGGCACTGTACGTTCCAGACTCTTGATGATGTTCTGCGCCTGTGCACCAACAGCGGTAAAAGCCAGCATCCATAAAAGTAAACCTAGTTTTCTCATTCGATAAAAGTTTAATTTCAGGAAGTGGCTAAAAAGTCGATACTATCTGCAATTCCCCTCCTTCCTGAAGGAGGAGAGTTTAGAGTTACTATCTACTTTTTAGTCAGTTCCCGAAAGATATTCTAATTATGCATTGAACGCATCGATAATACCCTTGAAGTCAGAAACTTTCAGAGCAGCACCACCAATCAGTCCACCGTCTACGTCGGGGTTAGAGAACAGTTCTTTAGCGTTAGAAGGCTTGCAGCTACCACCGTAAAGGATAGAAGTGTTGTCAGCGATTTCCTTGCCATACTTGTCAGCTACGATTGAACGGATGAAAGCGTGGATTTCCTGAGCTTGCTCGGGAGAAGCTGTTTTACCTGTACCGATAGCCCAAACCGGTTCGTAAGCAAGGATGATCTTAGAGAAGTCTTCAGCAGACAGAGAGAATACAGATTCCATCTGAGCAGCTACTACTTCGTTCTGCTTGTTAGCTTCGCGTTCTTCCAGCACTTCACCGATACAGAAGATCGGAGTCAGACCGTTAGCCAGAGCCAATTTTACTTTTTCTTCGAGGATAGCAACAGTTTCACCGTAGTAAGCACGACGTTCTGAGTGACCCAGGATTACATATTTTGCACCTGTAGAAGCTACCATTTCAGCAGAAACTTCACCTGTATATGCACCGGATGCCTTGTCTGCACAGTTTTCAGCACCTACACCGATCTTAGCAGCGTCTACCAACGGAGTTACAGATGCCAGGTGAATAAACGGAGTACAGATGATTACATCACAGTTAGGCTTTTCGTTAGCCAATGCTTCGTTCAGTTCTTTTGCCAAAGCGATACCCTCTTGAAGGGTTTTGTTCATTTTCCAGTTTCCTGCAACAATGTTCTTTCTCATTTTGTTCTTTATTTAAAGGGTTAATAAATTTATTATTCTTTTACTTCCTGTTGCTGCTTCCGCTTTTCGTTCTTCCGTTCGCGTCGGCGGACAATCAGAATGTCCACTCCCAACACCAGCAACAGCGGAATGACAAACCACAAGAAAACATATCCAATCGTATGTACGTCACTCCGGACCTTCTGCTGACCGAGTTCCAGATTCTCCAGTTTGTCAGTCAGTACATATTCATCCGGAATGTCTTCATCACTCCATTTGTTCAGAATCGTACCGTTTTTTATCAGCATCAGTCCCGGATTAGAGCGAATCATCGTCTTCAGCGTAATGTCATCCATCTGGCAGAAAGGATATTCCGCACCGGTCTTGTCCTTCCACAATTCTATCTGCTCTTCCGGTGAGGAAGTGAGGCAGTAGAATCTGTAACCATGCTCTACCGAGTAGTCATATATCTCATTAATCAAATCAATGTTACTGTCGTCCGCCTCTTCGATACGATGTGCCACCAGCAGGAAGGTATATCCCATATCCGTCAGCACGTCTTCCGTGATATCATCACCCGTGCTCATATCCATCATGGAGAAGTCGTGGATCGAAGGCTCGTATCCTTTTTCTTTCAGAATGGTATGCGTATCGACAAAGGTCCATGTGCTGTCCGGATAATTGTCTAGTGTAAACTCTTTCTTTTCCCCGTTCTTTTCCAGGATAAAGACACTCTCATATACACTCGGTTTCGCCCCTTCGGGAATACTCATGCCTTTCATGATATTCTGTCCGATCTTGTAAGGACGGAAGTCCAGCACAGGCAGACGGTCCAGACAGTAAAACGACAGTGTAAATACAAAGAATATCGTGTACAGAGAAATCAGCCATTCCATCTTTCGGGTAACGAATCTGATCAGCATTTTCCTCCACTGGAATGTAGCAATCGCGGCAAGCAGCAGTACGATGTTCTTTGCAAATGTCTCCCAGTTAGTCAACACCCAGGCATCGCCGAAACAGCCGCAGTCCGACACCGGATCGAAAATCGCCAGATACAGCGTCAGCGGTGTCATGAAAATCATCAGCACCAACGCCAATGTGGTAGAGATTGTTTTCTTGATACCGAAGAACAGGAAGATACCGATTGAAAATTCGATGGCGGATAATATAATGCCTCCCAACAACGGGAAGAAAGAAGGAAACCATGAAATCACCCCGAAGGCGGTCAGATAGTCCTGTATCTTATACTGGAAGCCCAGCGGGTCGACAGCCTTCACAAAACCGGAAAAGATGAACGATGCCGCTAAAAGGAAACGGCAGACATTCGCTCCTGTCTTCTGGATGATATGTAAGTTCTTATCCTTCAAATTCTATCTTGATCAATCCGAATACTGAATAATTAATCATATCCATATAGTTAGCATCGATACCTTCCGACACCAACGTGTTCCCTGCCAGACTTTCAATCTGCTTGGTACGGTATATCTTCATCAGAATCAAGTCTGTGTAGGAACTCACACGCATACTGCGCCAAGCCTCATCATAGTCATGATTTTTGGCAAGCATCAGCTCCAGCGCTTCCTTTGCATGCTTGTCATATAAAGCCAAAGCCTCCTCATTGCTGATGTCGGCAGATTCGGCATAGCCCAGTTCCAGCTGGATCAGACCGATAATGCCATAATTGACTATCGCAATAAATTCCGAACGGATTCCTTCGTCAACCAGAGTCACCCCTTTGGTTTCGATACTACGAATCCTGTTAGCTTTGATAAAAATCTGGTCAGTAACCGAAGCCGGACGCAGGATACGCCATGCAGGCCCGTAATCGTGCAGCTTCTTGGAGAATAAGTCACGGCACAAGGCGATGACATGTTCAAATTGTTGCTTGGTATCTTTCATCTTCTTCCAAATAGTGCGCAAAGGTAACAATAATTAAGTAAAAACAGAAAGAGGGCACTCTAAATTATATTAAAGTGCCCTCTTCCAAAGCTATTATTGTATTACATCTTTACGAACAACGTAAAACTTGTCCGATACGCAAGGTGGTCGTCGGCTTGATACGGTTCAGCTTACAAAGCGTGCTGACCGATACTCCACGCACTTTAGCGATACGTGACAATGTATCTCCGCTCTTCACTTTATGATAACGGATCGTTCCGTCGGCTACCTGAGTGTCGTGAGAACCGGCACTACGCACACCTTTCGTCTTGCGGAAAGTATAAGTATCGGCTACGATATCCTGTTTCGGGAAGTCGAACATATAAATCGGGTTGATGGCAATTCCCAGAAAGCGGGTTTCAAAGTGGAGATGAGAACCGGTAGAACGTCCGGTGTTACCACCCAGACCGATCACTTCACCGGCTTTTACCAATTGATTTTCTTCAACGAGTTGTTTGGACAAGTGTCCGTATATGGTTTCCAATCCATTGTCATGACGAATCACTACATATTTACCATATCCTCTGCGTTCATACTTCACGATACGTACTTTACCGTCAAAGGCAGCTACAATCGTGTCACCGATGTTCACCTTCAGGTCCAGACCATTGTGCATTCTTCTCCAGCGGGGACCGAAAGGCGAAGTAATCTTCGTACTCGGAGTCGGCATACAGAAGCCTGTGAGGTCGATGGTATAAGTGTCGGGGATGATAGCATTGCCGTAAGCATGTGCATACTGGTTATTCCAGTTTGGATAAAGACTTAAGGCGGGATATTCCGACTGTTCGGCACGGATCTGTTTCTGAAGTGCCAAAGAGTCTACGGTTTTTAATTTCTTGTCTATCGGAGCTTGGCGGGCAATCAGGTCTTGAGAGAAAGAGCTCAGGCTGACCATAGCTGCTACAGCTACCAATCCTGTTTTAATAATGCAATTGAAATTCATTCGTTCTTGTCAATTCAATTAATATTCGTCGTTCGCATACAGGTAGTCAAAAGTCGCCTGTTTGTAGTCGAATATCTCTTCAGGTTTAAAAAATCTCGTTAATTCGATAGCCGCAGTTTCCGGAGAATCGGAAGTATGAACGATGTTTTCTTGAAAACTCATACTATAATCCCCACGAATGGTTCCCGGCGCAGCCAGACGTCCATTAGTTGGTCCCGCCAACGTACGGACTGCTTGAATAGCATCCACACCTTCGTAACAACAAACAATGACAGGAGTTGCCATCATCGAATCTTTCACGCGCTGAAAGAAAGGCTTGCTGCTCAGGTGGGCATAATGCTCGCTTAATAATTCATCCGTCAGTTGCATCATTTTCATGCCGGCCAACCGTAGTCCTTTACGTTCAAAGAGATGAGTGATCTCACCAACCAATCCCCGTTGAAGGGTACACGGCTTCAAAATAACCAGCGTTTTTTCGATCATGATGTGTGACTTTCAAAAGATTAAACTATACATTTACTATAAAAAATTCCCCCAAAGATAGTATTTTCCGATGAAAGGGCAAGTAAGTCATTAACTATTTTTCAGAAGTACGGAGATGAAAAGAACAGAAAAAGCAGCGTTAAAGCCCTATAAATAGGAGGAATAGAAACGAAACATGTTTTGCAACACATTCCCGCAAATAAACTGCATGTTTAACCGTTTTTCAACTTATAGCCGCCCAGTTAACATTCGTTTTCCGGAGAGATTTCAGTTGCCGCCACAGAATCTCATTCTCCGGACTTTGAGCCGACGGGTCGTTATCTACGATATCTTCGGCTATCGAACGGACGTACTGTAACAACTGACCGTCACGGGCAAGGTTCGCAATCTTCAGATCGAAGGCAATGCCGCTTTGCTGCGTCCCCTCCAAATCACCGGGACCGCGCAGTTTCAAGTCCGCTTCCGCTATTTCAAAGCCGTCATTGGTGCGCACCATTATTTCCAGCCGTTTCCGCGTGTCTTCGGTCAGTTTGTAGTTCGTCACAAGGATACAATAAGACTGTTCGGCGCCACGTCCCACCCGACCGCGCAACTGATGAAGCTGCGAAAGTCCGAAGCGTTCGGCATTCTCAATGATCATCACAGAAGCATTGGGGACATTCACCCCGACTTCGATCACGGTAGTGGCAACCATAATCTGAGCTTGTCCGGAAATAAAGAGCTGCATCTGCTCATCTTTCTCCGCAGACTTCATCTTGCCGTGAACTTTGGCAACGGTACAGCCGGGAAACTCTTCCAGGATATGCTGGTAACCTTCTTCCAGATTCTTGAGGTCGATCTTCTCGCTTTCCTTTATTAAAGGATAGACGATGTACACCTGCCGTCCTTCTTCTATCTGCTTGCGTACGGCGCGGTACATACTTTCCCGACGGTTGTCAAACTGATGAATGGTGGTTATCGGTTTCCGTCCCGGCGGCAGCTCGTCAATGACAGAAACATCCAGATCGCCATACAACGTCATCGCCAGTGTACGCGGAATAGGTGTGGCGGTCATCACCAGCACGTGAGGCGGCTGTATATTTTTCGTCCAGAGGCGGGCACGCTGTGCCACTCCGAAGCGGTGTTGTTCGTCAATAACGACCAGTCCCAAAGAAGAGAAGTTCACCGTATCTTCAATGACCGCGTGCGTACCTATCAGGATTTTCACATCTCCCGTCAGCAGTCCGGTCAGGATCGCTTCCCTCTTCTTTCCTTTGATAGATCCGGTCAGCAGTTCGACACGGATATCCATACCGAAAAGCAGTTCCTTGATTGTCTCGTAATGCTGGTTCGCCAAAATTTCGGTGGGAGCCATCATGCACGCTTGAAAACCGTTGTCCAGTGCAAGCAGCATGCTCATCAATGCTACCAAGGTTTTACCACTACCCACGTCTCCTTGAAGCAGACGGTTCATCTGCCGGCCGCTTCCCACATCATTCCTTATTTCTTTCAGTACCCGTTTCTGTGCACCCGTCAACTGAAAAGGAAGGTTCTGCGAATAGAAAGTATTGAAAACATCCCCTACCCGTTCAAAGATATATCCACGATATCGTCTTTGGCGGTCTTTCGCATAGCGGAGGATATTCAGCTGCACGTAGAACAGTTCTTCGAATTTAAGACGATACTGAGCCCTGCGCAGCGAATCGGGATTCGTCGGGAAATGGATATTCCGGAGTGCCTCCGTCAGAGGCATCAGATGATGGTCCGACAGGATTTTGGGAGAAAGCGTTTCCGGCAGGGGTTCCTGTATCTGCTGGATCACCGTAGCCATCATCTTCTCAATCGCATGCGAATTGAGAAAACTCCGTTTCATTTTCTCCGTCGTATTATAATAAGGTTGCAGTCCGACGGAAGAAAGTTTCAGATCATCCGGCTTATCGATGTCGGGATGTGCCACATTGATACGCCCGTTAAACACGGTAGGCTTACCGAAGATGATGTATTCTTCGTGAAGTTTATACTTACCTAATATATATTTGATGCCTTGAAACCACACCAGGTCGACGATTCCCGTTCCATCGGAGAAATGGGCCGTCAGCCGCCGTTGCCGCCCTTCGCCTATCGTCTCGAAGCCGAGAATCTCTCCTTTCAGCTGGATATACGGCATATTGCCATCTATTTCGTGAATGTAATAGATGCGGCTCCGGTCAACATATTTATAAGGAAAATAATAAATCAGATCGTACAACGAGTAGATTTCCAACTCCTTGTTCAATACTGCGGCCTTCTGAGGCCCTACACCGGAGATAAATTTGATGTCGCGTGTGGTTAAATCGAACATTTACAAGAGAGCACTCCCGATCTTCAGGTCAAAGGGAGTTGTTATTTTTATGTTTTCACGATTACCTTCTGCCAGATATACGGGTACGCCCATTGCTTCGACCACCGAAGCATCGTCCGTAAAGAACGGAGTAAACTCCTGTCCATAAGCCTGTTTCAGCAGCTCCACCTCAAAGACCTGAGGAGTCTGCACTAACTTATATTCAGTACGGCTCACCGTTTCGCTTCCGGCATCCGTCAGATGGCGCAGCGTTTCGACTACATCCACCACCGGAATCACAGCTTTATGTTGTTCCGCCAGCTTGTAACACCGGCGAATCACTTCAAGGGTTACAAACGGACGAACTCCGTCGTGCACTCCTACCAGACCGGGAGCCTCCACAAGCGCCAGCCCGTTCTTCACCGAATGAAAACGGGTCTCGCCGCCATCTGCCACAAGATGTTCCACCGAAAAATGATGTTCTTCGCAAAGCTGTTTCCAAAAGTCCTGCTGTTCACGGGGAAGTACCAGAATAATCTGAAGCATCGCATCGTACTTGCGGAATGCTTCCAGCGTACGCATCAGCACAGGTTTGCCACCGACAGGAAGAAATTGTTTGGGAAGATCGCTTCCCATTCGCAAGCCCTTTCCACCGGCGACAATAATCACAGATTGTTTCATAGACAGCTTAGCGTTTTACACACATCGCTTCTACCAGTTCGTCTACTTTTTCTTTGCCGACCAACAGATCTACGATGGTCAGAGCAAACTCCATAGCAGCGCCCGGCCCCATACCTGTGATGATATTTCCGTCCCGAACTACGGGTTCACTGACACATTCCGCACCTTCCAGATATTGTTCAAAGCTGGGGTAGCAAGTTGCTTTCCGACCTTTCAGCAAACCTAATTTGCCCAATACCATCGGAGCCGCACAGATCGCTGCGATCGGTTTTCCTTTGGCTGCAAAGTCAAGAAGCAGTTTTCGCAGCCCTTCATGTTTATCGAGCGTAGCCGCTCCCGGCATTCCTCCGGGCAACAACAGCAGATCGGCATCAAAAAAATCGCAGTTTTCAAAGTTTATATCACAGAGCAATGACACATCGTGAGCGCCCATTACAATTTCATCCGGAGTGACAGATACAATTTGCACATTCAGTCCGGCACGTCTCAAAGTGTCGACAGCAGTAAAGGCTTCTATTTCTTCAAAGCCATCTGCAAAAAAAGCATATACAGTTCCCATAATCCTATATTTTTGATTAGTGATACTATCTCAGGTTAAAATAATAAGTGATGGTTCCAGTCTGGTTGTTCGGTCCTTCCACGGTGTTGAAGCGAGCCTTCTTCGCCGCGTCTTCCGCTGCCTTCCGCAGGGTGGAGTTCACGGTGTTCGTTTGAGGATTGATACTGGTTCCAATGACTACTCCCGCCGGATTCACGGTGATATTGACTACCACACGTCCTTCTTCGGGCACATTATAGGCAGGCTTTGGCAGACTGCCCGTACCTAAAGAACGTCCGCCAAGGTCAAATGTTCCGTAACCTCCGGTTCCGGTCTTCGCTCCGGTGGATGAATTGCCGTCCTTGCTGCCTTCTGTTCCCGTGCCGCTGGCGGAAGTACCTTTGCTGCCTCCCATCTGCGCTCCCTTTCCGAAAGCGTTGGCAACCTTTTTCTTCGCAGCTTCTTCGGCGGCTTTCCGTTCACGTTCCGCTTTTTCTTCGGCAAGACGTTTCGCTTCGGCAGCTTTCTCCGCCTCTGTCTTTTCGGGTTTCTTCACCGGTTCTTTGGGCTTCACTACCTCTTTGGGTTTCACGGTCTCCTTTTTAGGTTCCGTTTTCGGTTTCAGCACTACCGTTTCTTCTTCGGTCTGTGTCAGCAGATCCTGTTCCGAGGGCAGTTCCGGCTGCGTTTCCGCAGGTGCAGGTGCTTCCGGTTCTTCGGGCAGTATATCCACGTCCACCAGCGAAGGGTCGTCAAAGCCTCGGGCAGACTCCACATTTCCCAGCATCACAGGTACGCCGCCTGCGTCTTCATCCGGCTGGGGAACCGTAAAGCTCACCAGAATCAAAAGAGCTATCACTGCCACGTGTACCAACAGTGCACCCAGCGCGCCGACGAATTCACCCTTTTTTCTTCTGTCGTCCATAATTGTTTCTTTTTTTAGTAGTTAAGTAGCAACTACTTACTTTATTTGTTTTCCGGCGGGCGTGTAGCCAGCACCATTTTAAAATGATTCTCATTCGCAATGTTCAGCACCCGCACGATTTCACGGTAAGGCACCGACTCATCTGCATACAATGCCACATACATCTCCGGTTCTTTCTCCGCGCAACCTTGCAGGAACGGAGTCAGTTCGTCCAACGACAGCGGCTTTTCCTTCTCATTGCCGAAAGCAGCGTAGAAGTTCAGGTCTTTATCGATCACGACTCTTGTCAGCGGTTTGGCCGAAGTCTGCTGTTTGCCTTGCGGCAACAACACCTTTATGGCATTGGGCGACACCACCGTAGAGGTAATCATAAAGAATATCAGCAGCAGGAAGATGACGTCCGTCATGGATGCCATACTGAAATTGGGCGATACTCTATTTCTTCTTTTTAATCCCACTTTATTATTGATTAGTGGTTAATGATAGTGATTAACGTCTCAGGGTTACTTTTGGGCAGGCTCGTTCAAGAGGTCCATAAATTCCATCGTACGAGCTTCCATTTTGTTTACTACACGGTCTACCAGCATCACCAGGTAGTTGTAAGCAAACATGGCAATGATACCCACGATCAGACCGCCTACGGTGGTGATCATGGCTTCGTAGATACCGCCGGAAAGCAAGGTTATATCGATGTTTCCGCTTCCCGCATTCGCCATTTCGTAGAATGCGCGTACCATACCGGTCACCGTACCGAGGAATCCGAGCATCGGAGCACCACCGGAGATTGTTGCCATGACGGTCAGGCCTTTTTCCAGTTTGGCAACTTCCAGATTACCGACATTCTCGATGGCTACCTGCACATCGTTGATGGGACGTCCCAGACGGCTGATTCCTTTTTCAATCATGCGTGCCGAAGGAGTGTTCATCGTGCGGCAATACTGGATAGCCGCTTTGATTTCACCGCTATGGATATAATCCTTGATCCGTTCCATGAACATCGGGTCTTCTTTTCCCGCTTTACGGATCATATAGTTACGTTCAAATAAGATGTAGAAACAGACTACAGACAGTACACCCAGTACAATCATAATCCAACCACCCTTGATAGCCATATCAAGCATATTCATCTCGGGAGCGCTGACCGGAGTCAGCACCGGGTTGGCAGTTGCCAGCGAGTCGGCCATATTCATGGCACCCTGGGCCAATAACATCAATACATTCATTAGCGTAGACAGTTTTTATATTCCTGAATAGTACGTTCCAGTCCCAGATACAATGCGTCGCTGATCAAGGCATGACCTATGGATACTTCGTCCACCCAAGGAATGTTTTTATAGAAATAGTTTAAATTCACAAGACTCAAGTCGTGTCCGGCGTTCAAGCCGATGCCCAGCTTGCGGGCTGTTTTGGCTGCTTCCACAAATGGGGCAACAGCCGCTTCCGGATTCTTCGGATATGCCGTAGCATAGGGTTCCGTATAAAGTTCCACACGGTCGGCACCTGCTTTTGCCGCATATTCCACCATCTCCGGGTCGGCGGCAACAAAGACGGAAGTACGGATGCCCGCGCTGTTGAACTGATCGAGAACTTCCGACAGAAATTCCAGATTTGCTTTTGTATCCCAACCGGAGTTGGAAGTAATCTGCGAAGGATCGTCAGGAACCAGCGTCACCTGATGAGGTTTCACTTTCAATACCAGGTCTATAAACTCCGGCGACGGGTAGCCCTCGATATTGAATTCGGTCCGCAACAACGGACGCAGATCATATACATCTGCCCGGCGGATGTGGCGTTCGTCGGGACGGGGATGAACCGTAATACCGTCAGCCCCGAAAGCTTCACAATCAAGTGCTACCTTCACCACATTGGGGATATCCCCTCCGCGTGCATTTCTCAATGTAGCAACCTTGTTTATGTTTACACTTAATTTAGTCATAGTTTTACGCAATATTTGCCGCAAAAATACAAATATTATTATTAGTTGCCTAATAATACGAAACGCATTCTCAGTTCTTTTTTGGTTATTTAAAGTAGAAATCCAAGAAAAAATGCCAATTTTGCAACCGAAACTAATGAAACAGCTTATGAAATTTGCCATTTTCGGAAATACGTATCAGCCTAAAAAGTCTTTGCATGCACTCAGACTGTTCGAGCTTCTCAAGAAGCAGGGAGCGGAAATCTGTATGTGCCGGGAGTTTTACCAGTTCCTGACGGCAGATTTAAAAATGGAAGTGCCTGTCGACGCCCTGCTCGAAGGCAACGACTTCACAGCCGATATGGTTATCAGCATCGGAGGTGACGGCACATTTCTGAAAGCTGCCCGCCGGGTGGGTAGAAAACAAATCCCCATTCTCGGCATCAACACAGGGCGACTGGGATTTCTTGCCGATGTTTCACCCGAAGAGATGGAGGTGACTTTCGAAGAGATTCAGGCAGGCAGATACAGTGTGGAGGAACGAAGTGTATTACAACTTATCTGCAATGACAGAAATCTTCAGGAATCGCCCTATGCCCTCAACGAAATTGCGGTGCTCAAGCGGGACAGTTCTTCCATGATCAGCATCCGCACTGCGATCAACGGTGCTTATCTGAATACTTATCAGGCAGACGGACTGGTGATTGCCACTCCTACCGGTTCTACTGCGTATTCATTAAGCGTAGGCGGCCCGATCATCGTTCCTCATTCCAATACGATCGCCATTACCCCGGTAGCTCCGCACAGCCTCAACGTCCGTCCTATCGTCATTCGTGACGACTGGGAAATCACGCTGGACGTGGAAAGCCGCAGCCATAACTTCCTCGTTGCCATCGACGGCAGCAGCGAAACGTGCAAGGAGACGACTCAGCTGACCATTCGCCGGGCAGACTACAGTATAAAAGTAGTGAAACGGTTCAATCATATTTTCTTCGATACCCTCCGCAGCAAGATGATGTGGGGAGCGGACGGAAGGCGTTGATCTTCCGACCGGACCTTCGTGACTATCTGATTCCGGACCTTCGGGCATAAAAAAGTACATCCTTCCTCACCAGGACAGAATGTACTTAAACAAAAACAAACAATTATATAAAACGGGCATCCAAGAGACTCCGTTTATATAAGCAATAAGCATGTTGTGGGCAACATACACATGCTATAAAGGGTTTATCCCCGTTCGGGTACTTCACAGTAACCTTTTTAGAAAAACATCTCACCCCATATTTTATAATTATTCATATTCTGTCCGACACATAATGAACACTCTAGTATAATAAGTTTCCATACGCTGTGTCTTACCCTGGATTTGGTTGACTACTATAAGTATCAACTAAAATGAATAAAAG
>NZ_JAHQUN010000061.1:0-25767 GCF_019052485.1 Bacteroides sp. MSK.20.82 | reverse complement strand
TTCGTAAACTTGGGTAAGATTTTATAGATATTGTTTGGAGAGGACTTAGAATTCACCCTCTTTGATTTGTTCAGAATGGCAGCCCCATCGGAACGATATGCCCGTCAGATTTACTTCGCAGTTTGAAATAACAGACTATTGCCATTGGTATCCATCCATTCCGCCATCAAGCGATAATACGCCGGATATTCAGTCGGAGTTATCAATTGTTTTTTCAGTTTCAAGGTACGGAATATCTCTATTTTATCCTCCGCCTTTTTCACTGTAACTTCCATGATGCCGACAGCATTTTCAATCTTTTTGTTAGTCGGCACAACCACTGGTTTCATTCCTGCATCAATCTTTACAATATAGGTATAAGCCTCATCGGGCAAATACCGCAAAAGCAGGTTAACGGGACGAGTTGTATTCAGAGCCGTCACACGCCCATCATAACTTGCCCATCCACCGCGAGCCTGCGGTAAGTCGAATTTCCGATAACCATCCGCCAAGACCTTTCCGGTTTTATCGCTCACCCGCAATGTGTCAGTTCGTGAAATAACATGAGAAACCTTCTCCAAAATTATCGGCTGAGCATTCAGATCAACTACAGAAACAAAATCCTGTATATCGGCAATCCCTTTATCAAAGAGAAACAATCCGCTGACAGCAGCAAGTCCGGCTGCATCTTTATCTTCTGTTTTAGGAAAAGCCGCTTTTATCTCCGCACGGATGCCTATCGCTTGTTGCAAGGCAGCCAACAAAGCAGCCTTCTCCGCTTCAGTTCCGTATGCCGAACGGATCACTTCGGAAGCCGGACGCAAACGGTATCCGGTTTGCGACAGGGTCAGACGGCAATTTCCTAATCCTTCTACATAAGCAGTGAGTAACTCCTTTTTTTGTTCTGTGGTTTGCGCACCGACAGTCAGCTTCTGTGCCAATTCGGTAACACCCTTTCCATTACTTTCCAGTTGTTGTTTTATCACTTTCAGTGCATCAGCCTTCGAAGCATAAGTGGACGCCACAACAGCCCGTACATTACCTGCCGGCAAAGAAACTTCAAGTGAATAAGGACGCGGTTGCACATTTTTCAGTGTCCAGGTCACTGTTTTCATGCCATCCGCAGTTTTCACCACCGGAGCAGCTTTTCCATTCAACCATTCATAATGCAGAGGTTTGCTTTCGGGCACTGACAGCGAAAACACATATTCCCTGATTGGGGAAAGCTCTTCCACCT
Source organism: Bacteroides sp. MSK.20.82 (assembly GCF_019052485.1). Taxonomy (NCBI): domain Bacteria; kingdom Pseudomonadati; phylum Bacteroidota; class Bacteroidia; order Bacteroidales; family Bacteroidaceae; genus Bacteroides; species Bacteroides sp. MSK.20.82. Next base: position 24,551 of record NZ_JAHQUN010000061.1, on the reverse strand, counting down.
GCTCGCACACATCCAGTTCGGGCAGATATCCCGGACGGGTAACGACGGAGTAGTCCAGATAAATGGTAGCTCCCAATTCCAGTCCCGTATGAACGACTACCATCTCTTTCAGACCATTATAAGCCGGAGCATCTGCCGCTACGGAAGGAAGCACCTCAACGAAGGCATTTTCGGGAGTCTTCACAATAGTACCGTCTTTCTGACGAGTATAAGAATCGTGTATCTTCAGTGTCTGAAACTCCGGATTGTAAATGATAAAACTCTCTCCATACACACGGTTCATCGCTGCATGAGTAAACAAAGTCAGCTCTTTTTGCACACGCATTTCCTGACTGCCGTCAGCGTGTAACGTATAAGCCTTGCTCAATTTCCCAAATTCAGCTTCGGATGCCGCTTTCACCGGAAATGCCAGAATCAACATCGCCAGCGTAACTATATAATAATATGTATTTTTCATTCTGCTCTACTTTTTAATCACCAAATATTCACCATACGCCTTGTGGGCATTCACAGCATTGCGGAAACTTTCCCAATCAGAAGCCTCATAAACACGCTTCTTCAAAGCCAATCGATTGTGGAGCAACACTTTATTTCCTTTCTGTACCAACGAACCTTCAAAATCGGCTCCCACTCCTTGCATGGTTTCATCCTTGACCGCACTCACCAGCTTGTATCCTGCCGGAAGCTGAACCGTTTCATCCAGTTCGACCAAACGGGAACAAGCATCTTTGAAACCATACTTGCGGTTTTCTACCGAAGTATCGATCCACATATAAGATCGTACCTGATTATAAAGGTTATTCATCACCATCGGACGGAAAAGCATCTCGCCCTCTCCTTTCAAGGCATAATCGGGTATTTCATAACGAAAAGTGATTTTAATAGGTGCAGCCTGATAGTCTTTGGGATTTTTTCCATAGTCTACGCTCAACAATCTGGCTTTGGGAGAGATGGCCAACAGCTGACGTTCCATCGTGCTTTTCCATTCGCTCTGAAAGCCGGTGGTAAAGATGCGACGGATATTGCTGTCACTCTGTCCTTCGGCTGTAAGGATAAAAGTACCGCGTAGTGTACCATCTGCTTCCAAGCGGTTGTCGGCTTTGATATGTACATAATGGTTTTCGGGAGCGGAAACCGGAGTGATACACAAATCAGAACCTTCGGGTACACCCGGCAGATAGTTCTGCTGCTGTTCGGCACTGCTCCATAACTCGCGGCAGAAAGGAACCCATGTAGGATCGAGAGGCATATATGTTCCATTGCTCAGTTTCACCACTGCCACACAATGATTAAAATGGTCGGCAGGAATACTTTCTACCCGACTGCCTGCCATTGTCATGGCAGGATAGGCTTCGAAACCAGCCATGCGCAAGAACGAAATCAGTGTACCTGCTATATCTTTGCAGACTCCGCAACGATCAGTATAATTCATTTTAGTATTATGAAGTGTAAATCCTTCTCCTTTTCCCATCGAAATGCCGGAATAGCGGATGTTATCTGCCACCCAATGAGTCAGCACAGCTATTTTTTCCATTTCGGTCTTCTTGCCTTTTATCAGTTCATCTACTTTTTTCTGTGCTTCGGGCAATGGATCAAAACTACCATAATCTTCGTTCACTTTATTGAACCACAACGACTTGTCTTTCCACTGGGGAGTGGAAGACATCATCAGTTTGGGAGCTGCATCGAAAAGGTCTACCATGTTTGGCTCTTTAACGAAAGGCATCATATCATCCATCGCAAAGCTATATTTCTTGCGACCGTCTTCATAACGCATGGATGATGCGCACTCACCCTGATAGAACTGAAACTGAAGTTCCTTCTCCATCGGAATGCTTACTACATAAACTTTACGTACAGTAGGAGTGCTGCTCCAAAAAGGAACAATATCATAAAACTGTCCGCGCATAGGCGGAATAAAGCGTGATTCATCTTCATTACCGGCTGCAAGCAACGCATAGGTAAAGCCTTTCTTGGCTATTTCGTAATCCACAATATCACCCGGCTGCAAGGCGCCCACTTCAATCATGATTTGTCTTGCGCCCCAATAAATAGCACGCGCAGGAGCAGCATAATCACAGGTTTTCCTGACATCAAGTTCATCTACTTTTCCATTGGCACGATGGATGGTTACACGTTTAAATTCGGCATAAGCAGTCAAAGGGTCATAATCGTATTTAATCACCCGATTATCCACTGCTCCCCTCGGAGTCTGTACCTTTATCACTTTGCATACAGCAAACGACCCTTGTCCTGTAGGCTGGACAGATACCGATGTACTATCCAACAGTGTCACACAATCAGATGCTTCGTAAGTCTTCCCCTTCGCAGCCTGTTCATAAGGTTTCCAGCTTTGAGCCAATGACGCAGCCGAAACAAGAAGGCAGCAAAGGAGTGATACTAATAGTTGTTTTCTCATGTTTTTCACTTACATTTTATTTATAGAAACAAATGTAAGTAAAATCTTTGGAATCTATTTATTTTGTGCTAAAGCAATTATCATTTTTCCTGCCTCAATACAACAAATTACTACATCACCTTACTTACAAAAACAAATGACCTATTTGAAATATTTAAATATTTATCCTGAATTTATATCTAGTTTCTAACCAATCCTCCGTTTCTCACCGAGAAATGCCCTCTTGGTTTTAAAGAAATGGGGCGTTGGTTTTAAAGGAACGACCCGTTGGTTTTAAACCAAAAATAGAAATTTATAACTGTTTGATATACTGTCTTTTACAAAACACACAATAACGTTCTTCAGCATATTTTATTTTTCTCAACAAATAGATTGAATTTTAAAATTATAATTGAGGTGAAGTATGGAATATGTCTTTACATCTTAGTTCTAGAATCTCATTGCTATATTTGAAAGAGTACAATGAAAATTGAAAAAAGACTGAAATGTAGATGAAAATGGAACTTCTCCTAATAATCATAACCCAGGATGCCTATATTGGACAACGATTTACTAAAAGATCATCCTATCTTTGCAGCATATATGATAAAACAGCAAATACCATGAAAGAACCTTTTCAAATACCGACTTCCGAAGATATAGAGAATCTGATAGGAACAGACCTTTATGATGTATGGAACTCACTCTGCCAGCGCATCGAGAAGAGCTACGAAATGGAGCTACTTTGGAACCATGGCGGCAAAGCGTGGACGTATGAATACAAATACCGCAAAGGCGGTAAAACCCTCTGTGCTTTATATGCGAAGGAAAAGACTCTGGGATTTATGGTTATCTTGGGAAAAGATGAACGTGCCAAATTTGAAATTCAGCGGGGACAGTTTTCAAACGAGGTACAAATGATCTATGATGCAGCTACCACTTTCCACGACGGCAAATGGATCATGTTTGAATTAAAAGACACAAAACTATTCAATGATATGGAACGGCTTCTGCTTATTAAGCGAAAACCAAACAGAAAAGCAGAGTAAAGGAAGGAAAAGGAAGCTATTTTTTCATAGCTTCCGCTCTCATATCTTTAGGCATTTTCTCCAGTGCATACCAGTAAGCTGTACGAGGCATTGCAGAACGATGCTTCGTAACAAAATCGAATATCTCATTAATTTCTACGAGAACGATACGCCCATTCGCAGGCTACAACTGCTTCTTCCCAAAAGCCCGACTACCACAGTTGCTCACACTATTGAAAAATATCCGGTTTAGATTCACCTTTTACCTCCTGCCAGGATACAAACATCCTTTTTGTATCTTTGCCGGATACAGAATAAGAATGAAAAGAGAAATCCTATATCAGAGGATAGCCGGTACCATCGCCTGGCAAACAGACACACTTTTCTATATATTAACAGGTACAGATATCCGGATAAATCAACATTTACGCACAGGAAATGAGATAAAGAGAGAGATAACAGTCAGAATACAACCGTAATACCATGCATATCTGTGAAGTAAAAAAATAAAATACAAAGAAACGATTACTCCACACGCAAAGTATTCCCTTTAATCCTTCCCAGAATTTTAGGGAACTGCCAAAAGAACAATAACGTGCAACAGATGGCCGCAGTCGCATCAGATATAGCCTCAGCTGCATACACTCCGGTTACTCCCATAAAGTTCGGCAAAATTAACGCCAGCGGAATCAACAGGATAGCTTTACGCAACAGAGCAATGAAGATAGAGATTCGGGCCTGCCCCAATGCAACGAACATATTCTGACAGGCACGTTGCAAGCCGAAGATGGTCATGCCACCCAAGAAAACGGGCATTGTCCAACGTACAGTTTCTATCAGTCTTTCATCACTGGTGAAAGCAGAGGCAACCGTCGAAGGGAAGAGAATCATGAAAAGCATCAATATCAAATTGAAGGAAAACATGGTTACCAGCACAATACGGAAGCAATCTTTCACACGCTGCTTGTCACCATGCCCGAAGTTATAACTTATAATCGGAACGAATCCTTGCGCAAATCCGGTCAGCGGTACACTGGCAAACTGCATCGAACTTTGCAGAATCGTCAATGCGCTGATGTAGATATCTCCAAATTCCTTCAGACTGCTATTGAGGACAAACCCAACCAGACTTTCCGTACTTGCCATAATGAAGGGGGATACTCCTAAAGCTAATATGGAAAGGATAATCTTCCGGTCCAGTCCCATATATCGTTTCTCCAAAGGTAGAGAGGCACGTCGGGAAAAGAGGAAACTTACCACCCACACCGCACTGCATGCTTGGGAAAGTACCGTAGCCAAAGCAGCACCTTTCACGCCCATGTCAAACCAAAAAATAAAAATAGGATCAAGAATGATGTTCAATAAGGCTCCGATCAGAACTGAAAACATGGCAATGGCAGGACGTCCCTGAGCATTGATAAAGCTATTCAACCCTGTGGATATTTCGACAAATATCGTTCCCAAAAGATAAATGGAAAGGTAGTCAACCGCATATTCCAAGGTGTTTTCCGAAGCTCCTGTAAAGAGGAGAATAGGTTCCATAAAAGTATATGCAATGACAGAAGTCAGCAAAGTAAACAATATCAGCAGAACAAACCCGTTTCCCAATATCTTTCCGGCTCGTACACGGTCGCCCTGTCCGAGTGCAATGGCAGCCAGCGGAGCACCACCGCCGCCGACAATTGCCGAAAAAGAAGAAATCAGTATAATGAGAGAGGTAGTCACCCCTACACCCGCCAGCGCATCGGTGCCAATTCCCGGAATATGCCCGATGTATATACGGTCCACAATGCTATAAAGCAGATTGACAAATTGTGCAGCCACTGCCGGGAGTGCCATCTTAAAAACAAGCGGTAACATACGTTCTGTTCCCAGCCGTTCTTCGTATTTATTGTTCATTCCAAACTTCTTTTTCTAAAATCGGCTGCAACATAGATAAAAAACTTCAATTTTTATCTATATTGTGATAAAAATTGAAGTATAATCTTTCCTTCTGACCGCATGACAGTTTTTGGCATGTGGCGCCATTTCTAACATTCTGTCTGCTTCGTTTCTATTCAAAAGAGAGATTTTCTACATGTTCTCCAACAAAGATACCGGCCATATCTCCGGTTTTATACCATTTCGGCTTCCCAGGCATGTCGTCTGTAATCTTTCGCCCATTGACCACAAGATTCACAAACCTGATACCGGATATCTTGTGATTCTCATCATACCCTGCAATGATCGACAAGTTTTCACCCGATCCATTGTAAGTAACATCCTTAACAAGCACATTCTGAATACCTCTGCCAGTAGAGACACAATACTTCGGATTGAAACTGATTCTGAAATTCACAAGCTGTCCGTTACGAAAATCTTCAATCCGAATATTCTCGAACGTAATATTACGCACCAATGTATTGTCGCCTGGATTTATAGCCAGACATCCCTGATAATCAATCTGTTTTTCTGCCTGATCAAGAATGTCGATATTCCTAAAAGTGACGTTCTGCACTGTATCCATGCCGTTCGGATCTCCATGTCCTCCGATATTGATTGGATGAGCCACGTCAGCCCAAAGTGTCGCATTTTTCACCAATACATTATTGCTTCCCCCTTTAAATCCTTGCGTAGAAGCATAAACTGCGGCACAGTCATCACTATTACGACAGAAAACCCCATCTAATATCACGTTACTGCTTGAGAAAACATCCATTCCGTCGCCCCAACCATAATAGCTGATTGATTTCACATTCGTCAACTCTACCGAATCGCATTGTCCTATGGGGAGTTGCGAAACCACAATTCCGTCGATCCTGACATTTTTAGAACGTCTGACCCAAACACCGGCTCCCCTGCCATCAGGGTGTACCTCGCCTCTCCCGAAAATATTCACATCATGTGCTCCTTCCGTGAATATATTGCCATAAACACGAGCTCCCCCATCGATATAAACAGTAGTTCCTGAGGGGACAAATAGAGTATCATTAGGAAGATTATGCACACCGGGACCAAAATAAATCAAATTGGACCCTTTTTTTTTCTTGAGAGCCCTTTGGATTTCTTTATCGGAAGGACGAAATTTATCAATCGGATTCGCAAAAAGATGAAGATTGTGAAAAATATCTCCATTGACCTCTACTGAGAGATTGCGAGGACGCGAAAGTGAGAATGTCACTGTGTCTCCAACACAATCCGGTGTTATCTTATAGCTTAAAGGACGTACTCTCACACTATTGACTCTCTCTTTGTTGCTGATTACTCGCACATCTACCATTCCGTCAAAATCGAAATAAGCAATGGAGGCAACCTCTACGTTATGACCTTTTTCATCAACCCTATCAACTTTAACAGGATAAACGTCAACGGGCAACCACGGTCCGCTACCCTGACGCACTTCCACAGAAAAATCGTTTAAGGTTTTCACCCCGACCCCAGCAGGGTATGTGACTACCTCTGCATTAAGCGAATGCATAGCCAATAACGCCAATGAAAGAAGTATCGCTTTTGGATAATTCATATTCTTTGATTTTAAATTTGATATTGAAATTTATTAATCACTCTAATTTGAATACGTTTTGACTATAAAAAGCGCCCAACAGAAGAATGAATATTTTTACTTTTATAAAATAGAGAATGGAATTTATTTTGTAAGAAGAATTAGTACGTTATAAAGATATAACAATCACTATTCACATCCAACCAAGATATTCGTCTGTTTTTATTTATAATAACAAAGCAAGCATACAAGAAAAACAGGCTTCCGGTTTAAAACCACCGGATAAAATAGAAATGATACTTCAGTTATCTTTCTGTCAGAAATTTATAGATATATTGATTGATGAGGTCATGCTGTTCTGCCGTTCCATTCTCACCCATACTGCTATGTGTAACTCCATCCAGTTTTACTACTTTCATTCTGAAGTGCTCCTGCTCCTGTCCGGTAGGTAGCACTCCCGCATCTGCCTCATAGTCACATCCTCTCAATGTATACAAACGTGGCTTCAAAGTTCTGGGCATGATCATTCTACGATGGTCCATAGATACAGCCTTACTGATCAGCTGCGGGTATTTAGTGGCAAACAGCATTGTCATATCACCTCCATTAGAATGCCCTATCAAGATGAGTTCGCTCCAATTCAATTGTGGTTTCAAGTTTTTAAATTCCTGAATTGTAAAAAGTATATTGTCAGTTCCTCGTTCCCAATTCGGCATACGGGTCTGCATGAAATCGCCTTCCATCGCTAAAAGAGGATCATCGGACAATTCATGTTGTATACTAATCACATAAAAACTTTTTTGTGAAAAAAAACGTGTCAGGTAGGAATAGGTTTGGTTCGACTTACTGTTTTTATTCCCATCATAGCCGTGGCTGAATATGATAACTTTCGTTTTTGAATTTACTTTCTGCGGCTGATAAACCGCTATCGGTATCACTCTGTTTCTGGATATGTCAAACAGACAAGTAGTAAACTCCGTTTGTGAAAAACATTGCACTGATAGTATCAATGAAATTAATAAGATGATTATTCTGCACATAGTGATTCACCGGATATTTATTTTGTATACACAATGATTTGTTGTCAAAACTTTTAGTTTCATATAGAGCATTCTTAATTCAGAGTTACAAAATTACATATAATAAAAGAGAAATCAAGCGGAAATATGTAATCACAGAGAGAAATAAATATTTCAAACGGTAAATAACAACTCACTGAAACGCGTCGTAACGAACTAATCCCAGTCTCTCTTAAAATTAATTTGCTGTATGCAATCATCTAGTGCTCGGTTTATATAACCTTATTCGTCTGACAACTGTTGAACTTTCGTCTAACAACTGTCAGACGAATAAAACATTGCAGCATTAATCTTACATCCATTAAGCATAAAAAGTAAATCTACGTAAACTCGGAACTAGTTCATAACGGTGCAGGAACGAACAAATATCGGGCAACGGAGTAAATCAAAGCAGCACAGAAAAGATATGGGAATGACAAATTCAATAAGATTATTAATCAGGCCAACATCACAATCACAGGAAACAACAATCGTATCTCAATGTATTTCGACACTGAAGAAAGTGCGGAAGAATTGCTGCTTAGCAACGTTTCTGCTAATCGTAAAAGGAGATAGGCGTAAAAATTGGCAAGAATGTGATAATAGCCGATAATAGTATCGTTGGCTGGGGAAGTATCGTAACAAAAGAGTTTAACGAACCGAATGTAATCATTGCAGGCATTCCGGCCAAAATTGTCAAGCGAGGGATAAATTGGGACCGGAGATGTATTAATAAGTATTTAAATAGATAACCTTCATTATTTTCGGGATGAAATACTTTCTCATTCAACAAGATATACCTACTTTTGCACATGAAATCATAATCAATGGAACAATCTGATCATATAGACGTTTTTGATTTCCCTATATTCCGGCATATTTATAGGGAAAGGGCAAAATTCAAAAGAATCAGCCTTGCCTGCTGCTACATCTGCGCCGAATATATCAAACAGAATGTGCAAAAATATATAATAAGTAAGAAGCCTTGGAATACTCCGAGGCTTCTTTTTTTACCCCTATACCGTCTCTGTATTTCTTACATCATAATTTATAAACTCATTTTAATTTCAGGTTATGGAAAAGCAAAAAGGATTAGCTATTATTACAGGAGCAAGTCAAGGTATTGGTGCTGTCATTGCAGCAGGTTTGGCAACTGATGGTTATCGGGTGGTATTGATAGCCCGAAGCAAACAGAACTTAGAGAAAGTACATGATGAAATCATGCGATCGAACAAACATGTACAAGAACCTATTGTACTACCATTGGACATTACAGATTGTACAAAGGCAGATACTGAAATCAAAGACATCCATCAAAAATATGGTGCTGTCGATATCTTGGTGAATGCAGCTGCCATGTTTATGGACGGCTCTCTTAGCGAACCTGTTGATAATTTCAGGAAGATAATGGAAATAAATGTCATTGCTCAATATGGAATACTGAAAACGGTGACGGAGATAATGAAAGTACAGAAAAACGGATATATATTTAATGTCGCATCTCGCGCCGCTAAATATGGTTTCGCCGATGGAGGTATTTATGGTTCTACCAAATTCGCACTCCTCGGGCTGGCTGAATCTCTATACCGTGAGTTAGCACCATTAGGCATACGTGTCACTACTCTTTGCCCTGGCTGGGTGAATACTGATATGGCGAAAAAAGCAGGAACACCTTTTAAAGATGAAGAAATGATACAACCTGATGATTTATTAAATACAATCCGATGTTTACTGAATCTATCAGAAAATGTATGTATCAAGGATATTGTTTTTGAAATGAAAAAGAGCATTATTTAAATCTTCGGAAATAAATAAATGCTTGAACTACTTTTATAATAAGAAGGAAGCTCCAACATGATTGATGAACTATGAATTTTGTCAGAGCTTCCTCCACTTTATATTATTTACGGTTCAAATAACCTTCTCGTACAACTTGAACCAATCCAGCCCATAATGTCCCAGTCCTAAGTCCACAGTGTCAATATACTCGAACCCACATTTTTCGTACAACGAAATAGCCGGAAGATTCTTCTCATATACATCGAGTCGGATAGATTTCATTTCTGATTTTAAAGCCAACTCCAGTGAAAAATCCATCAATGCATGTCCAACTCCCATTTGCAAAAAAGATGGATGTACAACAAAAGTGCGTACCACAAAAATATAACTATAATCCGCATCTATTTTCCATACTATATTCTCATAAGCCTTTTCCGGCTGATGATCTAAAATGACAGAACCCGCAATCCTCCCGTCACATCGGGCAACAAACAGACTATTATCATCCACACCGGCAGCCGCATTCTCACGAACCGGATAAATCCCCTTTATCCATCCCGGATAATTGATTGTAGCTGACAAGTGATCGTTCAATTCATCATACAGCCTCTCTAATTCATCTATATCAGCCAAAGAACCGGGTTCAATTATAAAATTCATACATATATTGTTTGAGGACAAAGATATAACTTCTGTTCTAATAAATATCAAGGGGATGTTTTACTTTTTTTCAATCGCCAACAAACAACAGATACTAACACATTGTTTTATTCATAAGTAAAGCATACATCAAAACAAAAAAAACAAAGTTGCTATGAGGTGGATATGGTATTGTACATTGTTAGCGTATATCGCATTCCTATTAGGGCTGATTTACACTATTATAATTGATTACGACGACAAAAATCCTGTGAAGACGATCTGCTGGATTCTAGTTGTTATATTCTTACCATTACTGGGTATATCTGCCTATTATATTGTAGGACGTAATGTAAGCAAAAAGCGTTCAAAATTTCAGTTTTGGAGAGAAGAATTCAACAGGCACCAACAATCCGTTTCTACCAACGTGGAAACAGAGCCAATACATCCCGATCATTATAAAGAACTAAAATCACTCATATTGAATCTGGAACAGTCACCAGTATTCGGAGGTAACAAAGTAACTGTCTATCCGGGTGGTAAAAGTAAGTTTTACAGTCTTTTCGAAGATATCGACTGTGCCGAATCGCATATTCATATCTTCTATTATGCTATTGGCGACGACCATATCGGCAACGAATTAAAAGAGAAGATTATCAATAAGGTAAAACAAGGCATCAAAGTACGACTGCTTTACGACGGACTGGGATGCAATAAAACGAACAGAAAATATTTCAAGCAAATGATAGAAGCAGGCGTGGAAGTGAAAACGTTCCTCCCGCTTAGTTTTCCCCGCTTCCTGCGAAGTGTCAATTACCGCAATCATAAAAAGATAGTCATCATCGACGGCAGAATCGCCTATACCGGTGGCATCAATGTAAAAGACGTATACATAGACGGACTTCCCTGGGGAAAATGGAATGACATACACTTCAAGGTTGAAGGTTCCGGAGCTTCGGGGCTGCAATCTGTGTTTCTGGCAGACTGGTATTATGCTTCCGGACAATATCTGTCTTCACCGGAGTATTATCCCAATGTCGAAGTCTTCGGAGAAGTACCAATTCAAGTAGTCAACGCGGAACCGTTGGGAATGCATTCCAATGTAATGGAAGCCATGTTTACAGCTATAACGCGGGCGAAAAAGAATGTATATATCGAGACTCCCTACTTCATACCGACGGAATGTCTGCTTCAGGCAATACAGACCGCATCAATGAGCGGAATAGACGTTCGCCTTGTCATGCCTAAAAGATCAGACAATGATTTTGTGCAATATGCCTCTAACTCATATGTGGAGAAACTATTAAGAAATAAAGTCAGAGTCTATCAATATGTCAATGGATTTACACATTCAAAGTTGATGATTGTCGATGATGAACTGGTGGTAGTCGGTTCAGCCAATATGGATATAAGAAGCCTTGAACTTCTTTTCGAGACCAATCTGTTCATTTACGACAAGAAAGTTGCTCAGACCGTCAGAGACATTTATCACACCGATATGAATAATAGTAAAGAACTAAATCTACGCGACTGGCTCCAACGCAACCGTTCGGTTAAATTTCGCGAAGCGTGTTTCCGGTTGTTTTCTCCGGTATATTAGCTGTCTGAGCACCACCCCAAAACTATCAAAAACCACCGTTAAATTGTCAGAAGCCTCCTATCTAACAATTTAACGGTGGTTTTATGTCAATTTCCCCACTATCGGGCTCATAGAAATCACATATACTTGCACTGTCAAAACAAACAAATTTATCAAACTTAAAAACAATCAACATGAAGAATTTCACCTTTAGAAAAGAATTAGTAGAAGCACAGGATGAGTTACTCCGTTTCGCTTACAAACTTACAATGGATATTGATGAAGCAAACGACTTATTGCAGGAAACGTCTTTAAAAGCATTGTACAATGAAGACAAGTATATATCTGATACGAATTTTAGAGGATGGATGTACACCATTATGCGCAATGTTTTTATCAATAACTACCGCAAAGTGATTCGCAATCAGACTTTTGTCGATCATACAGACAACCTCTACCATCTGAATTTACCACAAGATGCAGGTTTTGAAAGTACAGAAAATGCCTATGACCTCAAAGAAATGCACCGTGTAGTCAATGCTCTTGCCAAAGAATACAAAATTCCGTTCGCTATGCACCTTGCAGGATTCAAGTACCGTGAAATTGCAGATAAGCTACACTTGCCACTAGGTACTGTAAAGAGCCGTATCTTCTTCATCCGCAAAAAATTGCAGGAAGAGTTGAAAGACTTTCGCTAATTTTTTTTCAAATGCGACAGAGAGTAATCTGAGACCCGGGTGTCAGCATGTATGAGACCCGGGTGTCAGACATACCAACACCCGGGTGTCATGCAACTCACAGTAATAGTGGATTAAAATTTCATTAGAATATCGACTCTTCCATGCATGATAGATAGCAAAACTTTGGATATCTTCTCAACAGGCCAGTCCCACCACTGCAATTCCTGCAATTGTGCAATTGTACTTTCGTCAAAACGCTTTCGTATTTCTTGGGCCGGCGTTCCGCCTACTATCGTATAAGGAGGTACATCTTTGGTGACTACTGCCCTCGACGCAATAATCGCTCCGTCGCCGATATGTACACCCGCCATGACAACAGCCTCATAACCAATCCATACATCGTTTCCAATCACTATATCCCCTTTATTATCCCATGCCGAAGTGATATTTCCCTTATCCAACTGCCACTCCTCAAAAAATATAGGAAACGGATAATTCGACAAAGAATTCAACGTATGATTCGCGCTGTTGAAAAGAAACTTAGCTCCACAGGCTATCGAACAGAATTTCCCTATGATCAGCCGGTCTCCATTGACAGGATAATGATATAAAACATTGTTCTTCTCAAACTGAACAGGATCATTCACAAAATCATTGTATATGGTGTAGTCACCAACCTTTATATGAGGATTATTGATAACTGCATTCAGATAGACGGTCTGAAGGTCATTGGTGCGCGGATAAATATTTGTATTCATTGTAATTGCTTCTTTATATAGTTTCTGAAATAAAATAATAAAATATCGGGTGACCTGTTTAGCCACATAAGACTCGAACAACAGATTTCACCATTGTCCATCATCCATATAGAGCGAAGCTATTTACAACGTTGCCATTTCATTGCGTTCAAAAAATAAGGTTCATATCACATAACAAATGTACAGGATAATTTTGGAAATCAGATGCAAGGATCTAAAAATTATCCCGTATATTTGCTGTATACCATTTATATCGTCACTATAAACCTTTAGCATCATGGCAACTTATACTCATTTCGGCAAACAGCCGGATGTACTGAAACATCTGATACTTTGCGAAGTTCTTCGGAACGAGCATCCACAAGTCTATGTAGAAACAAATTCTGCCTGTGCCATCTACCCGATGCAGCAGACTTCGGAACAGCAATATGGCATTTACTATTTCTTAGAAAAAGCGGTAGAGGAAGACAATCAAGTTCTAAAAGACTCCATTTACTATAAGATAGAAAATGCAGAAATGCAGAGAGGGTACTATTTAGGTTCTCCGGCTTTAGCAATGGAGGTATTAGGAAGACAGGCACAAAAATTTCTATTCTTCGATATAGAAAAGAGTGCTTTGGACAATGTGGAACGCTATGCGAAGCAAGCGGAACTACAGACATCCGTCCGCCTATATAATACCGATTCTCTCGAAGGAGTCATGAAGTTACTGCCATCACTCCCCAAAGATTCTTTCATTCATATCGATCCTTATGAGATAGATAAGAAAGGAGCATCGGGATTAACCTATCTGGATATATTAATAGAGGCTACCCAGTTAGGAATGAAGTGTTTACTATGGTACGGCTTTATGACTCAACATGACAAAAGCCATCTGAACTCATATATCACGACCCGACTAGAAGAGGCAAGGATTAAAGACTATATTTGTGCAGAACTGATAATGAGCTCTATCAGACAAGACACCGTATTATATAATCCCGGTATCATAGGCAGTGGCATCCTGGGCACCAATTTATCACAGAAATCAAATACAGCCATTCTTGATTACAGTGATATACTGGTCCGCCTCTACCAATACGCAAAATACAAGGACCATGACGGCAGCTTATACAGAGACATTATCGGCAATCCACCGGAAACCTGAGTCGAAAACAAGGAGTAGCAAAAATAGGAAATACATCAATCTTCCCACTAAATATGTATTCCATATCGGTGCTTCACTTCCGCCATCACAAACGTACTTTCCAGCGAACCCAGGCTATCGATGGTTCCCAATACATTCAGAATAAACTCCTGATAATATTTCATATTAGGAGCATGGATCTTCAGCAAGTAATCGTAACTGCCCGATATATTATAACATTCGGTCACTTCGGGAATGTCCTGTATGATTCGGGTAAACTCAGCCGCAATGTCCCTGTTCAGCCGCCTTAGCTTGACACTGCAAAAGACCACAAAACCCTGATTCAGCTTTTCGGCATCCAGCACAGCGATATACTTCTTTATATATCCCCCACTCTCCAAACGTTTAAGGCGCTCGAAAACAGGAGTCGATGAAAGACTGACCCGCGCAGCCAACTCTTTGGTCGTCAACCGCGCATTCTCTTGCAAAGTACGGAGTATCTGCAAATCCACTTTATCTAATTTCTCAAAAGTATCCATAAGAAAAATATTCTTCTAACAGGTGATTTTTAAGAATAAAGCAGTTGCTTTATTCTGTATAACGATACAAAAATAGCATTATTTTCTATATTTACACTATATATTGTTCGATATATCTACATCCCATAACTTTGCAAGAAAATAAAGAGAGAATATCAAACTTAAAAAGCATACGATTATGGAAAGAAAGAATTTACACTTTGAGACATTACAGGTTCATGTAGGACAGGAACAAGCAGATCCGGCAACAGACGCACGCGCAGTACCTATTTATCAGACCACTTCTTATGTATTCCACAATTCCGCTCATGCAGCCGCACGTTTCGGTTTGCAAGATCCGGGCAATATCTACGGCCGCCTGACCAACTCCACCCAAGGAGTTTTTGAAGAACGTGTAGCCGTCCTCGAAGGAGGCGTAGCAGGTCTGGCAGTTGCCTCCGGTGCCGCCGCTATTACTTATGCTTTCGAAAACATTACTCGTGCAGGCGACCACATCGTAGCTGCCAAAACAATTTACGGAGGAAGCTATAACTTACTGGCACATACTTTGCCCAATTATGGCGTTACCACCACTTTCGTTGATCCGAGCGACCTTTCCAACTTTGAGAAAGCGATTCAGGAGAACACCAAAGCCGTATTTATCGAAACACTCGGAAACCCGAATTCCAATATTATAGACATAGAAGCGGTATCCGAAATTGCTCACCGTCACAAAATACCTTTGATTATAGACAATACGTTCGGCACTCCCTACTTAATCCGCCCCATCGAACACGGAGCAGACATTGTGGTACACTCCGCCACCAAATTCATTGGCGGTCATGGCAGTTCCTTGGGAGGAGTAATCGTTGACTCCGGTAAATTCGACTGGGTAGCTTCGGGTAAATTCCCGCAGTTGACAGAGCCCGATCCGAGTTACCACGGAGTACGCTTTGTAGACGCTGCCGGTCCGGCTGCTTACGTCACCCGCATTCGTGCCACTTTGCTACGGGATACGGGAGCAACGATCAGTCCGTTCAATGCCTTCATCCTGCTGCAAGGGCTGGAAACACTTTCTTTGCGTGTAGAACGTCATGTAGAAAACGCGCTAAAAGTGGTGAACTTCCTGAATAATCATCCGAAGGTGAAGAAAGTCAATCATCCGTCACTCTCCGATCATCCGGATCATGCACTCTATCAACGCTATTTCCCGAATGGTGCAGGCTCCATCTTTACGTTTGAAGTAAAAGGAGGACAGGAAGAAGCACACCGCTTCATCGACAGTCTGGAGATTTTCTCGTTGCTGGCCAATGTAGCTGACGTGAAATCACTAGTCATCCATCCGGCAAGTACCACACACTCGCAACTTAATGCGCAGGAACTTGCAGAACAGGAGATTTATCCGGGCACTGTACGTCTATCCATCGGAACGGAACATATCAATGACCTGATAGCCGATCTGGAACAGGCACTCGCCAAAATCTGACATTAGATTCTAACCTATTTGTCTGTTAAAATGTGATTGACAACAAGACGCAATGAAGATTCGGGGATTGAACTTTCCATCACTATGATACGTTATAACAATATAACATTAAAACATTGCAGTTATGGAGAAATATTTAATACACAGCAACGAACTGCATCTGATAGACGCAGGGAAAATCCACCAGGCAGTAGAGAAAATGGTGGAGTCACTCGATCTTGCCGCAGGATCAACCAGTAATTTTGATCTCTATCAGGTAGTAGAAAGCTACTTTAAGGACCTTGAAAAAAGAAGGAAAATCAACCATGTACTGGGGATCAAAGAAGACCGATATGAGTTTGCAGAAGACTTCGGCATCAAATAAAAAAGAAATTTTCCAATCACACCAGACAATTTGTTCATATAAAACGAGAGAGTCTCACCGAAGTGAAACTCTCTCGTTTTAGTATATATCTTATAGTGATCAGTTTCCCTGATGCACGGTAAGTTGCGGGAACGGGAAGTTGATGCCTTTTTCATTAAAGGTTTCATAAATAGTCTTGTTTATATCAAAATAAACTCCCCAGTAATCTGCCGTATTCACCCACACACGGGCTACCACATTCACACTGCTGGCATCCAGCGCATGAAGGGCAATAAACGGGGCGGGATCAGTCAGAATACGATTGTCGGCCGTCAGTATATCACGGACAATCTGCTGTACCTTATTATAATCTTCTCCATAATCCACGCCAACAATCCATTCTACACGGCGCGTTGTCTGTGTATTATAGTTTGTCACCACTCCGCTGCTCATTGCACCGTTCGGTATATAAATCACTTTATTATCTCCGGTAGTCAGAATGGTGTGAAATATCTGTATTTCCTTGACCGTTCCGGAAACTCCCTGACTTTCAATCCAATCTCCTACCTTATAAGGCTTGAAAAGCAATACGATCAGTCCGCCGGCAAAGTTCTGCAAGTTACCGGACAACGCCATACCGACAGCCACACCGGCAGAAGCCAACAGGGCTGCAAAAGAAGTTGTTTCGACTCCCAGAGCACCGACTACGGAGATAATCAACAGAATGGTCAGCAGAATATTTACCAGACTCTTCACAAAAGTCTTGATGCTTATATCCACCTTTCTCCTGTCCATCAGACGTCCGACAAATCGGTTGAGCATCGAGATGAGGAAGCGTCCGACAATGAAGACAAGGGTTGCAATCAGGATGCGTTCTCCGGCACGGATACCGAAATCTACCAATTGCTGGGTGATCAGAGAAAGCTTATCCAATCCGTCCGCATTGGCTATCGCTTCTTCCATTAATTTATCTGCGACGATTTGTGTAGAATCCGCAAGCTGTGTTGCTGTCGCTTGAAATAATAGTAGCATAATTTGATAATTATATTAAAATGAATAAATAGCTGACTTGTCATATTTCAACAAACTACAAAGTTATATTGTTTTTAGCAAATCTAAAAGTTTTTTTTGCTTTCCTCCCGCAAAAGCAGTAATTTTGCCAACGATTCACTAAGTAGGGGTGCCTTAACATGACGGGCTGAGAACATACCCATAGAATCTGAACCGGGTAATGCCGGCGTAGAGAACTAATTAATAAGCAAGATGAAAAAAATGATGATGATGGCCGTCGCCTTATTGGGCGCAGGCTTCCCTGTCCATGCACAAACGAGTGCAAAGGATAGTCTGAAAGTAATCAACCTGCAAGAAGTGCAGGTAGTATCCACACGTGCTACAGCAAAAACTCCCGTAGCATTTACCAATATAGGCAAAGCCGAACTTAAAAAAGTGAACTTCGGGCAGGATATTCCCTACCTGCTGAGCATGACTCCTTCCACGCTGACCACATCGGATGCGGGATCGGGCATCGGCTATACGACTCTTCGTGTACGAGGCACTGACGGCACGCGTATCAATATCACTGTAAACGGCATCCCGATGAACGATGCCGAAAGCCACAATCTGTTCTGGGTAAATATGCCCGACTTCTCTTCTTCCGTAAAGGATATGCAAGTGCAACGTGGCGCAGGAACATCGACCAACGGCGCCGGTGCCTTCGGAGCCAGTGTCAATATGCAGACCGAAGGCGCGTCCATGAAACCGTATGCCGAGTTCAACGGTTCCTATGGTTCTTTCAACACCCACAAGGAAACTGTAAAAGTGGGAACCGGACTGCTGAACAATCACTGGACATTCGATGCCCGACTTTCCAACATCGGTACGGACGGATATATCGACCGTGCCTCCGTCAATCTCAACTCTTACTATCTGCAAGGGGGATATTTCGCCGAAAATACGTCTGTCAAACTGATCGCATTCGCAGGAAAAGAAAAGACGTATCATGCCTGGGGATATGCTACTAAAGCAGAAATGGAAGAACACGGAAGACGGTATAACCCTTGCGGCGAATATACCGGAGACGATAATGAAAAACATTATTATGCCGACCAGACGGATAACTATCTGCAAAAGAATTATCAACTCCTTTTCAACCATACTTTCTCCACCGCATGGAATCTGAACGTAGCTCTGCACTACACCAAAGGTGACGGCTACTATGAGGAATATAAAGAAGACAGATCTTTCGTAGAATACGGTCTGAAACCTTTTACAACAGACGGAAAAGAAATTTCGGAAAGCGATCTGGTCCGCCAGAAGAAAATGGATAATAAGTTTGGCGGGGGTGTTTTCTCCCTCAATTATACCAACCACCGACTAACGGCATCTTTGGGCGGAGGCATCAATCAATATCGGGGCAATAACTTCGGGAAAGTGACTTGGGTAAAGAACTACATCGGCGCACTATCTCCCGACCATGAATACTACCGCAACCAATCGAAGAAAACCGACGGTAACATCTATCTGAAAGCAAGCTACGACCTTACCGGAGGACTAAGTGCCTATGCCGACCTGCAATACCGGCACATCGACTACACCATCGACGGAGCAAATGACAAATACGACTGGAATAAAAGTGCGTTGCGTCCGCTGGCCGTAGACAAGAAATTCGACTTTTTCAACCCGAAAGTCGGACTGAACTGGAATATCAACTCCAATCACCGTGTCTACGCTTCTTTCTCCGTAGCTCAAAAAGAGCCGACAAGAAATAATTATACGGATGGTGATCCCGACAGTTATCCGAAAGCTGAAAAGCTGCTCGACTACGAAGCCGGATACACATTCGCCAATCATTGGCTGACAGCAGGCGCCAACTTCTACTACATGGATTATACCGACCAGCTTGTCCTCACCGGAGCTTTGAACGATATCGGTGAAGCCCTGACAGAAAACGTTCCGGACAGTTACCGGATGGGAATCGAACTGATGCTAGGTATCAAGCCCTGTAAATGGTTCCAATGGGATATCAATGCGACATGGAGCAAAAACCGTATCAAGAATTTTGTAGAAAACATTCCCATTTACGATGGCTGGAACTTACTGGACGTCGTAAGCGTTTCTCATAAGAGTACTCGCATCGCCTTTTCACCGGATTTCCTGCTGAACAACCGTTTTGCTTTTACCTATCAAGGATTCGAAGCAGCCCTTCAATCCCAATTTGTCGGCAAGCAATATATGACAAATGCAGAAGTGGAAGCATTGACTCTGGATAAGTATTTCGTGAGCAACCTAAATCTGGCCTATACATTCAAACCCCGAAAAGTGGTGAAAGAAGTAACTATGGGTGTGACCGTCTACAACCTCTTCAACGAAGAATACGAGAACAACGGTTGGGCATCCAGTTCTTACGACAAGGATGTGAATCACAGAATAGATTCTGCCGGATACGCTGCGCAAGCGGGTACAAACGTTATGGGTCATGTCTCTTTCCGCTTTTAACAATAACTATTCAAACAGACAAGCCAGAAGCCGCCAACATGGAACGCGGCTTCTTATTTCCTCATTTTCTCTTCCATATATTTGGAAGGAAGCACCCCAAACTGTGCAACGAACTGCTTACGGAAGGAAATCATCGAATCATACCCTACCATTTCCGCCACTTCTGTCAGACTGCTATATCGCCCGCTCATGATAATAGAGGCAGCTTTACTCATCCGTACTCCATGAATCACCTCTATAATCGACAAACCAGTTTTCTGCTTAACCTTGCGATAAAGGGTCGGCTGGCTCATATTCAATTTGTCCGTCAGCACTTTTATTGTAAAATTCCGGTTTGATAAATTTTCTTCTATAATCTGAAGCATTTTAGGCATAAAAACATCCTGAACATCTTCTGAAGATTCCAGTACCTCTTCATCCAGCATAAGAGTTTTCGCATAAAGTTTTCTTAACAGATCACGTTGTTCTATCAACGCTTTCACCTTCTCTTTCAATAACTCCGGATTAAAAGGTTTCATTATATAGTCATCTACCCCTATTTGTAAACTTTTCAACCGGTCAGCATCCTCTGCTTTAGCTGTTAAAAAGATAACCGGTATATGAAAAGTCCGCTTATTTTCACGAATCTCCCGACTACATTCAAACCCATCTTTAACAGGCATCATTATATCAGATATGATTAATTTAGGTATATATTTATCAGCCATAGCCACCCCTTCTTCTCCATTTCCAGCCTCAATAACATTATAATCTTCTTTAAATAGACTGCATAAATATTCTCTCATCTCATCGTGGTCCTCTATAATCAACAAAAATTCCTTATTATTTTTCACTCTGTTAACGGGCTCTTCCATAGTCTCATTCTTTTCTTCTACTACTTCTTCCATCGGACGTTCTTCTACCGGACACTCTTCCAACAAATCCCCCTTCATCGGATCAGGTACCATTTCATATTCCCCCGGCGCAAAATGAGAAAGCCCCATCGGAATGTGCAGAACGAATCGGCTGCCTTCTCCAACACGACTGGTCAACGTTACAAATCCATGATGCAACCCCATCGTATGCTTTACAATATGTAATCCAAGACCTATTGACGTGGAATATTGCGGGATACGTTTCCCTGTTACAAACGAATCAAACACGTGCTGTTGCAAATCATCAGGTATCCCAACTCCATTATCAGACACTGTTACAAGGCAATAAGGTCTTCCGTCAATTTCCGCCTCTGACACAGCCAGTTCAATACGTCCATTCTGAGAAGTGTATTTAAAGGCATTTGATAACAAATTTTGAACAGCTGATTCTATTTTCGCCACATCCACCCATAAATACAAAGGCACTGTATCCACCTGGACCAAAAATTCCCGCTTCTTGACCATAGCCATTTGCAGAAAAGGATTAGCCACCCGGCTAACAATCTCCTTTATATCCGATTCTGACAAATGAAGTTTTATCATGCCTCCCTCTATCTTCTGTACATATAGCAAACGATCAACCAGTGTCTGTAGAGAAAGACAATTCTTGTGCAATCTGCTAAATGAATCAAACCAATTATCCGATGGGGTAATGGACTTCATTATATCATGTATAGGAGCAAGTATCAAAGTAAGAGGAGTTCTTAACTCATGAGCAGCATTCATAAAAAAATTCTCACGTTCTTCCCGTATATGCCGTTCTGCGTTTCTCTCCAAATTTGCAATCGTCAGTTCATGTTTCAATTGAATCATTTTTTTGAAACGACGTTGCCGCCGCAACAAACTATAGAAAATATAACCAACCAAAAATAAAACCGAGAAAATCAAAAGCAAACGAAACCAAACGGTCTGGCTCCAATGTGGAAGGATTGTTATCGGCAATGCAGTAACGTCTCCTTCCGTATTATTAGGGAACAATGTTTTGACTTCAAAAATATAATAACCGGCAGACAAGTTGGTAAACGAGACCTTACCCGCTTCAGAAACAATCCAATCTTTTTGATATGGATATAACCGATAGCTATATTTTTGCAGATCCTTCGAAAAAGCCAGATTATTGAAAAGGAGAGAGAAATCACGGTTTGCATTGACCAGTTCCAAATGGTCAATTGATGCAATATTTGAGTCCAAAACAACTTGCCCTTTTATCTTCTCACCTATATTGATTTGCTTATTATCGACTTCCAATCCAGTTAAAAGAGTTTTGCTGGCAATGGTGGCAGATGTCAGTATTTCCGGTTCAAAATAAGTTAAGCTCTTGTTATTTCCCCAAAATAAAGTATTCTTAAACAACATCACAGATTTATTGCTACTAGAAATATAATAGTTGTAGAAGACATGTTGTTGTCGGCTATATCTTGAGATACCGGATATACTCCCCAACCAAATACGCTTCTTCTCATCTTCCACTATACAATCTATACAATCATTACAAAGTCCATCTTTTACTGTATAAAAAGACGTTATCCTATCTTCGCCCACAGGAATGATTCCAAATCCATTTTTATAACCCACATATACAGTTCCGTCAGTACCAGTCAGTAAAGCACTAACTACACGAGCTCCTATATTTTCTTTTTCTTCATATCCATGAACCATCTTTAATGGACGAACATTTACCTGTGATAATCGTACAATACCTTTTGCTGTCCCTATCCAGATATTCCGCTGTTTATCTTCACAAATAGCAGTGACCCATGGCTCTGCATCTTCTTTCAAGGCTT
This sequence comes from Bacteroides sp. MSK.20.82, assembly GCF_019052485.1. NCBI lineage: Bacteria > Pseudomonadati > Bacteroidota > Bacteroidia > Bacteroidales > Bacteroidaceae > Bacteroides > Bacteroides sp. MSK.20.82. Next base: position 1,485 of record NZ_JAHQUN010000061.1, on the reverse strand, counting down.
CACGCAATGACAATAATTCAAAATGACCTGTCTGATGATCAAATAAGTACAATCCGGCAGAAGTGCATACCCAAAACCGATAACGGGAGTCAATCATTAAGGCCACTATATAGGAGTTTACCTTTTTCCCTAAATGATTGAGCGGATATATATGGAAAGAATCGGAACTCCAGTCATAACAAATCAAGTTTCCGGAAGCATTTCCAAACCATAAATTAGAACATGAATCTTTGATTGCACAAAACACCGGGACTTCCTTTTGATTGCCCACAGGAGAAAAGTTCAGCGGTCGCGATTTAGCATAAGGCTGGTCACTACGCATAATTCCTTCATGGTAAGTGCCCAACCAAATTCGACCATCTTTGTCAGCTACCTGAGCAGAGATTTCATTATGTTTTTTGCTGTGATATTGCATATAAGAATGCTGTCTAAAATCAAAATAGACAATCCCTCCTCCTCTAGTTCCGATCCATAGTATTCCCTCTTTATCATAATAAACAGAAATCATTCTTGTCTCTACATTCCGGTACTGCAAAAATGAGGTATTCGTATAAGGCGTTGCCGACAACTTAGAAGGATCATTTTCTTCAGGAGCTAACAGAGTATATCCATTCCAGGTTACTGCAATGTAAGAATCATTATCCAATGCAACCACCCCATACGCATCTGAATGTGATAAAGAAGACAACCTGGCATCCTCATTATACTGATAATAATCAGATTTTCCCGTGGGAATATGCAGACGAGTTACTCCACCCACTATAGAAGAAACCCAAATATATTCCCCTTCACTCATGATAGTAGTAGCATTAGCACTAGGATTAATAGAGTATTTGAACTTCCGGACCACTTTACCTGCAATCTTATCAAAGAACAACAAATTTCCCTTATCGGTAACCAAATACAAGAAATGCCCGTCTTGTGAAGCACATAAATTCGAAAAAGATTCCCCCTCATCTAAAAAAAACGGATAGCCTGCTTCGACGGTCATCTCTATTTGTAAGTCACCTTTCACTAATTTATAATGTCGTTTCAAGCATTGCAATTGTCCGCCTTTTACTATCCAAAAAAGTGAATCCCCCGTTATTTCCATAGCACTTACAGAAATGGCCTTTTTTCCATCCTGAAAAGACGGAAGAACAAATTTCTCTTTCCGTCGATCAAAACAATATAAATACTCATTAGCTATTACCCACAATTTATCATCAGAAGTCTCTTTTATATCGGAAACATACATCCTCGCATTGTCTACACTAAAATTGCGAATCTGCTTCCCGTCATATCGACTCAGCCCATTACTGGATCCAAACCACATAAAACGATCTTGATCTTGATAGATACAAGTAATGATGTTATCTACCAAGCCATTACTCATATTCAACTGATGAAGTTCATTATAAGGCAGAACAGCATAGAGAGAAGTAGTAATAATGCGAATCAGCAGTTGAAAACATCTTCTGATTCTTGATTTAAAAGTTTGTAATT
>NZ_JAHQUN010000060.1:0-27499 GCF_019052485.1 Bacteroides sp. MSK.20.82 | reverse complement strand
TAGATATCGGCACATCGACTAAATCCATTTTTATTCATTATTTACATCACTAGTTTTATTACAACCTACAAAGTAAGATGAATAAACACGATATCTTAGTTTTATCTTGTTTGACTATATTAAAATTACTAAAAAGCTGATGCTCACGAATCCGTAACCCCATAAAAAATGTGAGAGAAAACCTTTCAATTTTCTCTCACATTTGGAAAACAATAAAATTAAACTCACTTACTAATTGCCAATTCGTTCGCTATTGCTTTCTTTTAAAACAGCAATTGGCATCATTCTTCGTTCTTTTCAAGAGACTTCTTCTCTTAAGCAATCTAATTCTCTACCTAATTATTAATTTACTCCCCTTAAAATTCTGTCTAGCCATGGACAGTTCATCCACCTGTTATCTATTGTCTGTTTATAAATAGTTCCTTATATTTATAAGAGGAGCTTTCTTTCCTTTTTTACCAAGAAAAATAGAAGAAAAAATAGATTTAATTAAAAAACGCCTTCCAGAGCACTCTGAGAGGCGTTTTTTAATTGCAGAAATATTTCACTTCCTGCTTTATATCAAGGATAATTTCTCTTTTTTACGGTGTGGACTTCTGTTCCCGTCTATTCTAATATGACTTTCTGCCCGCTCAACTGATAATTGATTCCCAAAGAACCAAATACTTTTTTCAATGTTTCGTGCAGATCTCTCGTCAGGATGGTTCCGTTATAGTACAGTTCATTATATTTTTCACACCCTACCACTTCCACATCAAAGATATGCTGAATATCTGCTACTACATTGACCAGCGGATCATCTTCATAACCGAGTACTTCGGGCAGTTCTTCCTTTTCCTGAACAGGACCAATCTTATTCTCATCACAGCGTACACTTTCACCGGCATTCAATGTCTGTTCGCCGATTGGTGTCTCTACCTTCACTGTTCCCTCTTCACAATTGACAGTGATCGTTTTTCCTTCCTGCTCGACCAAGAATTTTGTACCTAACACCGTAACATCTCCGGCTTCCGTTCGTACAGTAAATGTTTTACCCGGAGTCACGTCAAAAAAGGCCGATCCGAGCAGATTCAGTTTACGCCCCCAAAGCCAACTCACTTTATTATAAGACAAAGTTGAGTTTTGCATCAGCTTCACAGAACTGCCATCCGGTAGCTTGTAATCGACAGCTACTGCTTCAGACGTAATCTTCTCTTCCGACAGATAGTAATAACCGCCTATTCCGAAAAGCAGGATAAACAGGGCCGCTACTCTCCAGTAGATACAACTGCTCCTAAGAACAATCAGTTTCTGTCTTCCTGCAGCGTTCGGTCTGCTTGTTAATGCATCCGCACGTTTTTCTTCACGAAATTCTTCTAACTTCCCACCAACTACAGACTTCCGTGCAAACAACTCACCTTTCAGAGGAAGTTTGCCGTCTTCCATATATTGTTCCAGAAGTTCTTTCCTATTCTCCATATCCTCACCTCAATTAAAAATCCATAAATTAGCAGCTACAGTCAACAGGAATGATTTGCTCAATCGCTCTCTCAGTCTGGATATTGCCATGTGGGTAGTATTATAAACAGTACGGGAAGTCAGTCCCATCACTTCGGCTATTTCGTCCGAATTCAGTTTTTTATAATACTTCAAGTATAATACCTCTCTCTGCTGCTTTGTCAAGCCATTTATTTCTTTCTGCAGAACTTCTAACTGCTCTCTTTCAAGTTCGGAACGGACAATCGCTGTTTCTATGTCTATCTCCAAATCGAATCTATATTCGCTTGAATTAACTTCGTCCAATGATGTGAATACGCCATTAGCAGTTTTCTTCAACTCATTCAGCAGCATGCGTTTCAGCGCCACACACAGGTAAGCGGATATGGACTGAGGCTCGGAACAACTCTGCCTCTTCTCATACAGATAAACGAACAAAGACTGAATGGATTCAGTTACCAGATCATCATCACCGGCAATCTTCATCCCATATCCGTAAAGTAAATCCGAATATTCATTGTAGAGTTGCCGGAATGCTTCTTCATCCCCCTGCTGGATTTTCTCCCAAAATGTTGTATTCATTTCTCCTTCCCTTATTTACAGGTAACATAATTCTTCCCCTTTTACCAATTATTTTTGTTAAATTCCACCAAGCAGACTAAAATTCACTTGTGAAGTGGAATTTAATGTGCTTGAAGTCCATTTGTGCCATCTGAAGCACATAACCTGAATCGGCAAGGAATACGTCACGTCCTTCCCTGTCTTTCGCCATATATTGGTATTTACGTTTCTTGAAAGCTTCCAGCTCAGCAGGATCATCGCTTTCTACCCAACAAGCCTTGTACAAACTTACCGGTTCCCAACGGCAAGAAGCATTGTACTCGTTCAGCAGACGATACTGGATAACCTCAAACTGCAACTGTCCGACCGTACCAATAATCTTGCGGCCGTTGAACTGATTGACAAACAACTGTGCCACACCTTCGTCCATCAACTGGTCGATACCCTTTGCCAGCTGTTTCTGCTTCATCGGATCGGCATTTTCGATATACTTGAACATCTCCGGCGAGAAGCTGGGTAAGCCGCGGAAATGGAGCAGTTCTCCTTCCGTCAGCGTATCACCGATCTTGAAAGTTCCGTTGTCCGGCAAACCGATGATATCTCCTGCATAGGCTTCGTCAATGGTCGTTTTCCGCTGTGCCATAAACTGGGTGGGCGATGAGAAACGCATGGTCTTGCCATGACGGACGTGCTGATAGGGTGCATTACGTACAAATTTGCCCGAACATATCTTGCAGAATGCTACACACGAACGATGATTCGGGTCGATATTGGCGGTAATCTTAAAGATGAATCCGGTGAATTTCGGCTCATCCGGTTTCACTTCACGCTCTTCTGCCTGTACAGGACGAGGACTGGGAGCAATCTCCACAAAGCAGTTCAACAATTCCTGTACACCAAAATTATTCAAGGCAGAGCCAAAGAATACAGGCGCGCAATCTCCTGCCAGATAAGATTCCACATCCAGTTCCGGATAAACTCCTTCGATCAGTTCCAGATCGCCACGCAGCTTGTCTGCCAGCGGCTTACCGATCTGCTTATCCAGTTCTTCCGTATGTATGTCGACTTCTACCTTCTCCGTCACCACTTGTTTGGAAGGTTGGTACAAGTCCAGTTTCTTCTCATAAATATTATATACTCCTTTGAAGCGGGCTCCCTGTTCGATAGGCCATGACAACGGGCGGACCTGAATCATCAGTTCTTCTTCCAGCTCGTCCAGCAAGTCAAACGGGTCCTTGCCCTCACGGTCCATTTTATTGACAAAAATAATAACCGGAGTTTTTCTCATACGGCACACTTCCATCAGTTTACGGGTTTGTGTTTCCACACCTTTCGCTCCGTCTACTACAATGATAACACTGTCTACTGCAGTCAGCGTACGATATGTGTCTTCGGCAAAGTCCTGGTGACCCGGAGTATCGAGAATATTGATCTTGTAGTCCCGATAGTCAAATTCCATTACGGAAGTTGTCACTGAGATACCACGCTGTTTCTCAATCTCCATCCAGTCGGAAGTAGCCGTTTTCTTGATTTTATTACTCTTGACCGCACCTGCCACCTGAATCTGACCACCGAAAAGCAATAACTTCTCCGTCAATGATGTCTTACCGGCATCCGGATGCGCAATAATGGCGAATGTTCGCCGTCTCTGTATTTCTGTATTATCTGCCATATTTATTATAAGGTATCGATGCATCTTTTCAGGCTTTCCTCCCAATGAGGTATTTCGATGCCGAACGTTGTTTTTATTTTTGTTTTATCGAGTACGGAATATGCAGGGCGGTTCGCTCTTGTAGGATATTCCGACGTATGCAGAGGTTTCACTTTGCATGAGGTGATTCCTGCCAGACGATGAATAGCTACCGTAAAGTCATACCAGGAGCAGACTCCTTCGTTGCTGAAATGATAGACTCCACGAACGATGCCTTTATTAATAATAGCAAAGATGGCCTGTGCCAGGTCATTGGCGTAAGTAGGAGTTCCTACCTGATCGAAAATGACTCCCAAACTATCACGCTCTTTGCCCAGACGGATCATCGTCTTCACGAAGTTGTTGCCAAAAGTGGAATAAAGCCATGCGGTACGGATAACGACTGACTTTTCGCAATGATTCAGTACCTCATATTCTCCTTCAAGTTTCGTTGTTCCATATACCGAATTCGGACATGGATCGCATTCTTCTGTATAAGGAATATGAGCGGTGCCGTCAAAAACATAGTCGGTAGACACCTGAATCATCGCCGCACCATTAAACTGCGCTGCACATGCCAGCGTTTTAGGAGCTTCACTGTTCAGCTTGTAAGCCAGTTCCGAATCATCTTCCGCTTTATCTACTGCTGTATATGCCGCACAATTAACAATAAGCTCAATCCGCTTTTCAGCAATATATGCCCAAACAGCGTCCTTATTACAGATGTCCAGCTCCTGCACATCTGTGAAATAATACGTATGTTGCGGATTCTCTTTTGCAAGAACTTGCATTTCATTGCCAAGCTGACCATTGGCACCCGTCACTAAAATTCTCATTTATTCATCAAGTTTTAATTCCCCTTTCAGGTCTTTATCGTAATAGTTTGCCAACATGGAAAGAAAGCTGCTGATAGCTTCTACCGCCTTCATAGTCCCCTCACTGACAGGCTTTTTCTGCAAGCGAAGCAGGAACAATCCATAGAGTGCTTCGAAACAAGTCTCCAGTTCCGGTTCTTCTTTTTTGCCATTCTTATTCCGCAATTCTACAATAAACGGCAACGCTTTGAAATAAGCGGCACTGTAGAAAGGAAATTTGGGAGAAGAAGTCAACGCATTATGAAGTTCTGTCAGTTTGATGATGATGTTCCTGTTAATCTGCAAATGACCTTTTTCACGTACCCCCTCCTCATTCATCATAGTGATCAGGTTGCCGTACCACTCTCGCAGGGCAGGACGCTGATCTTCCGGATAACGGGCGATCACATTCGCCTCGATCTCCTCCAGTTCGCCATGATTGGCGCGGATCAGGTCTTCTTCTTGCCACATATATATAAGGTACTCGGCAATGTTTTTCTCTTTAAGCTGTCTGGCTATCTGATTCATAAGTTTTCTTCTTAATAAAGTGACTCTCCCAGCAACGTATAGATTAATCCCGCCACTGACACCAGCATCACAATGCTGCCAATCACACGGTTCAGTATCCAGATGCCCCGTAAGTTAAACTTAGTGCGCACTTTATTCACAAAATAAGTGATTCCGAGCCACCACACCAGCGCCCCCGAAGCAATGGCAAGATATCCCGTAATTTCTTCGAACACCACGACACCGGGCTGCACAAAGGCAAAACGGGCAAATAGTCCGATAAACAGGAATATAATCAGGGGATTGGAGAGCGTGACAAAGAATGCGGTAATGAAATTGTGAAAGTAAGAACCTTTGTTGGACGATGCCGGACGGATGGATTGTACCGGATTGCTGCGAAAGGTATAGATTCCGAAAAGCAGCAGCATGATGCTGCCCAGCAACTGCAGATAAAAAATATTCTTATTGATATAATCGAACACAAAGCTCATACCATAACCTGTCAACAGAGCATAAGCTATGTCGCTTAATGAGGCTCCAAGCCCTGTCACAAATCCATACCAGCGCCCTTTATTCAGCGTCCTCTGAATGCAGAGAACCCCCACCGGTCCGAGAGGTGCGGACACAACAACGCCTATAATAAAGCCTTTCACTATTATATCGAATATTGTTTCAATCTGAATCATGCCGCAAATATCGCACTTTTTTATGAGAAGAGGATAGGATATTAACGTTTTTTCCACACAAGAGTCACTATATACACCAAAATTGCTTATCTTTGCGCCACAGAAAAATCGTAAAATCAAAAAATAAACATGATTCTTTTTTTCAGAACCCCTTCCAAGAGCGTGATTGCCGTAGAGAGCAACCATCAGCTCACCCCGGACGAAAGTAATAAACTCTGCTGGCTTTTTGGAGAAGCCGTGACGGAAAGTGAAGAAAACCTGAAAGGCTGTTTCGTCGGCCCACGCCGCGAAATGATTACCCCTTGGAGTACAAACGCAGTAGAAATCACCCAAAACATGGGACTTGAAGACATTCTCCGCATCGAGGAATATTTTCCGGTAAAAGATGAAAATGCCGACTACGACCCGATGCTGCAACGCATGTACAAAGGACTCGACCAAAACGTATTCACCACCAACCGCCAACCGGAACCTATCGTATCCATCGAAGACCTCGAAGCCTACAACGAGAAAGAAGGCCTCGCACTCTCGAAAGAAGAAATGGACTATCTGAAAAAGGTAGAAAACGATCTGGGACGCAAGTTGACTGACTCCGAAGTTTTCGGTTTCGCACAGATCAACTCCGAACACTGTCGCCACAAAATATTCGGTGGAACATTCATCATCGACGGTGTAGAACAGGAATCGTCTCTGTTCCAGATGATCAAAAAGACCACACAGGAGAATCCGAATAAAATCATCTCTGCTTATAAAGACAACGTAGCCTTCGCCGAAGGTCCGGTAGTTGAACAGTTTGCTCCGGCAGATCACTCAAAACCTGACTTCTTCCAGGTGAAAGACATCAAAAGCGTCATCTCACTGAAAGCAGAAACTCATAACTTCCCGACGACTGTAGAACCGTTCAACGGCGCATCTACCGGTACAGGCGGTGAAATCCGCGACCGTATGGGTGGTGGCAAGGGCTCATGGCCGATCGCAGGTACTGCTGTCTACATGACTTCTTATCCCCGCACGGACGAAGGCCGCGAATGGGAAGATATTCTTCCGGTACGCAAATGGCTGTACCAGACTCCGGAACAGATTCTGATCAAGGCATCCAACGGTGCTTCCGACTTCGGTAACAAGTTCGGCCAACCGCTGATCTGCGGCTCGGTACTGACTTTCGAACACACGGAAAACAACGAAGTTTATGGCTACGACAAAGTTATCATGCTTGCGGGCGGTGTAGGCTACGGCACACAACGCGACTGCCTCAAAGGTACTCCGGAAGCAGGAAACAAAGTAGTCGTCATCGGTGGCGACAATTACCGTATCGGACTGGGTGGCGGTTCCGTATCTTCTGTAGATACCGGTCGTTACAGCAGCGGTATTGAACTGAATGCCGTACAACGTGCCAACGCCGAAATGCAGAAACGTGCCAACAACGTAGTACGCGCACTCTGCGAGGAAGATGTGAATCCGGTCGTTTCTATCCACGACCACGGTTCGGCAGGTCACGTAAACTGTCTGTCGGAATTGGTGGAAGAATGTGGCGGTCTGATCGACATGAGCAAACTTCCGATCGGCGACAAGACATTGTCCGCTAAAGAAATCATCGCCAACGAAAGTCAGGAACGTATGGGACTTCTGATCAAAGAAGAAGCCATCGAACATGTACGTAAGATTGCCGAACGCGAACGCGCTCCGATGTACGTAGTAGGTGAAACAACCGGCGATCACCGCTTCTCTTTCCAGCAGGCAGACGGTGTACGTCCGTTCGACCTGGCCGTTGAGCAGATGTTCGGTTCATCTCCGAAGACTTATATGATCGACAAGACCGTAGAACGTCATTATGAAATGCCGGAATACGAATTGCCGAAATTACATGAATACCTGACCAATGTGCTGCAACTCGAAGCCGTAGCTTGTAAGGACTGGCTGACAAATAAGGTAGACCGCTCCGTAACGGGTAAAGTAGCCCGCCAGCAATGCCAGGGCGAACTTCAGTTGCCGTTGAGCGACTGTGGTGTCGTAGCACTTGACTATCGTGGTGAAAAAGGTATCGCCACTTCTATCGGTCACGCTCCGCAAGCCGCACTGGCTGATCCGGCTGCCGGCTCTATCCTTTCGGTATCCGAAGCACTGACAAACCTTGTCTGGGCTCCGATGGCAGAAGGCATGGACAGCATTTCCCTGTCTGCCAACTGGATGTGGCCGTGCCGCTCACAGGAAGGTGAAGACGCCCGTCTTTACACTGCCGTGAAAGCATTGAGCGACTTCTGCTGCGCTCTGCAAATCAATGTTCCTACCGGAAAAGACTCTTTGTCCATGACACAGAAATATCCGAACGGCGAGAAAGTGATTTCTCCGGGAACAGTGATCGTATCTGCCGGCGGCGAAGTATCCGACGTGAAGAAAGTCGTATCTCCGGTATTGGTGAACAACGAAAAGACAACACTCTATCATATCGATTTCAGCTTCGACGAACTGAAACTCGGAGGTTCCGCTTTTGCACAGTCTCTGGGTAAAGTTGGCGACGACGTACCCTGCGTACAGGATGCCGAATACTTCCGCGATGCTTTCCTTGCCGTACAGGAACTGGTGAACAAGGGACTGATCCTGGCAGGACACGATATTTCAGCAGGTGGTCTGATCACTACATTACTGGAAATGTGCTTCGCCAACGTTGAAGGCGGTATGGAAATCAGCCTCGACAAGATGAAGGAACAAGATATCATCAAGATTCTGTTTGCAGAAAATCCGGGTATCGTGATCCAGATCAGCGACAAGCATAAAGAAGAAGTGAAAAAGATTCTGGAAGATGCAGGCGTAGGATTCGTGAAACTGGGTAAACCGACCGACGAACGTCATATCCTGGTATCGAAGGGCGACGCTACTTATCAGTTCGGTGTTGACTACATGCGTGACGTATGGTATTCTTCTTCTTACCTGCTCGACCGCAAACAGTCTATGAACGGCTGCGCAAAGAAACGTTTCGAAAACTACAAGATGCAACCGGTTGAATTCGCTTTCATGCCCGGATTCAAAGGTAAACTCTCTCAGTATGGTATCACTCCGGACCGTCGTACTCCGAGCGGTGTCCGCGCTGCCATCATCCGCGAGAAAGGAACGAACGGCGAACGCGAAATGGCTTACTCACTCTATCTTGCCGGCTTCGACGTGAAAGACGTGACGATGACCGACCTGATCAGCGGACGCGAAACACTGGAAGATGTAAACATGATTGTTTACTGCGGTGGATTCTCCAACTCCGACGTACTCGGTTCGGCCAAAGGATGGGCAGGAGGTTTCTTGTTCAACCCTAAAGCCAAAGAGGCACTTGACAAGTTCTACGCACGTGAAGATACGCTTTCACTGGGTATCTGCAACGGTTGCCAGCTGATGATGGAACTGGGACTTATCAATCCGGAACACGAAAAGAAAGGCAAGATGCTGCACAACGACTCACATAAATTCGAATCGACTTATGTAGGCTTGACAATCCCGACCAACCGCAGTGTAATGTTCGGCTCATTGAGCGGCAGCAAACTGGGTATCTGGGTGGCTCACGGAGAAGGTAAATTCTCTCTGCCTTACGATGAAGACCAATACAACGTAGTGGCAAAATACAGCTACGATGAATACCCCGGCAACCCGAACGGTTCCGATTATTCTATCGCAGGTCTTGCCAGCGCCGACGGCCGCCATCTGGCAATGATGCCTCACCTCGAACGTGCTATCTTCCCGTGGCAGAATGGCTGCTATCCTGCTGACCGTAAGAACAGCGATCAGATTACTCCATGGATAGAAGCATTTGTCAACGCCCGCAAATGGGTAGAAGAGAAGACTAAATAAGATATCTTTCTATCATTGAAACGGAGGCTGTTATTTGTTATAAAGTAACAGCCTCTTGTTTTAACTCCTTTTCCATACCCAAAGTCTGCATATTACAACTTAATTTCCCTAAATAAACAGGATATACAAATAGCTGCGAAAGCTCCTGTATACTTCACTTTGAGAGCACCGTTATCTTAACCTAAAATTTTGTAGTGTCGAAAAATCTTCTTAATTTTGTCAAACTTTCCCCCTCACTAAAGATTCAATAACCCATAAAAGTCCTATTTGTATGAAAAAATGGCTTTTTTTATTATTATTGTTTCCTCTGACCTGTGTCGCCCAGACCTATCAGTATCTAGGAGTGGAAGACGGGTTAAGCAACCGGAGAGTGTACTACATTCAAAAAGACAATGTTGGATATATGTGGTTCCTTACGCACGAGGGAATCGACCGGTACAACGGCAAAGAGTTTAAACGGTATAAATTAATGGACGGCGACAAAGAACTCAACTCGCTGTTAAATCTGAATTGGTTATATATCGATCCGGAAGGAACGCTATGGGAAATCGGTAAGAAAGGCAAGATTTTCCGGTATGACCGTATTCATGACACTTTCGAACTCGTCTACAAGTTGCCGATAGAAGACTTTAAGGATTTACCGGCTCCCATTACTTTCAGCTGGATCGATCATAACAATCATATCTGGCTGTGCAACGAAGAAACGATCTTCCTTTACAACACCCGGACGGAAGAGGTTACTCATGTTAAAAACTGCCTCAGCGAAGCTATAAACGACATCGAACAAATCGACGAATCCCACTATTTTATCGGGACGGAGATGGGTATTCATCATGCCCAACTGAAAAACAACACACTGCAACTTCTCCCCTGCGACAAGCTAGACAACGTCAATATTCAAGTTAACGATTTACACTTCGACCCCAAAATCCGCAAACTGTTCATCGGTGCCTTCGAACGGGGCGTCATGGTTTACGACATGAACACAAAAACCATCACACAACCGGAAGTCAGCCTGAAAGACGTAAGTATATCACGCATCAAACCACTGAATGCCAAAGAACTGCTGATTGCTACCGATGGCGGAGGTATCTATAAGATGAATGTCGATACGTACCAGACCGTACCTTTTATCGTAGCAGACTACAACAGCTACAATGGCATGAACGGCAACAGCATTAACGACATCTACATAGACGACGAAGAACGGATATGGATGGCAAACTATCCGATAGGAATTACCATTCAGAACAATCGTTATCCGAGTTATAAATGGATCAAACATTCTGTCGGTAATAAGCAGTCGCTGATTAACGACCAGGTGAACTCTATCATAGAAGACAGCGAGGGAGACTTATGGTATGGCACCAACAACGGAATTAGCCTGCAAGACTCAAAAACCGGAAAATGGCGCTCGTTTCTGAGCACCTTTGAGAATGTACAGAACAGCAAAAATCATATATTTACAACCTTATGTGAAGTATCTCCCGGCATTATTTGGGCAGGCGGATATTTCTCGGGACTTTATCAGATAGATAAACGCACGTCGAAAACAACTTATTTTACACCCGCTTCGTATGCTCATGAAAGTATACGTCCGGATAAATACATACGTGACATACGCAAAGACTCACGCGGTTATGTATGGAGCGGAGGATATTATAACCTGAAGCGAATCAACGTACAAACCAAAGACATACGGCTCTACCACGGACTGCATTCCGTTACCGCCATCATCGAAAAGGATGACAAAAGTATGTGGATAGGTACGGCAACAGGCCTGTTTCTTCTGGATATAGAATCCGGGAAATATGAACGCATCCAACTGCCGGTAGAATCTACCTATGTCTACTCCCTGTATCAGACCAAACAAGGCTCACTGTATATAGGTACCAGCGGATCGGGAGTACTGATTTATGATCCCCAGACAAAGTTGTTTACCCATTATTATACAGGAAACTGTGCCATGATATCCAACAATATCTACACGATATTATCGGATGAAGACAATGAAATTCTATTAAGTACGGAGAACGGACTCACCAGCTTCTATCCCAAACAAAAAACCTTCTACAACTGGACAAAGGAAATGGGACTGATGACTACGCACTTCAATGCGTTGTCCGGTACCCTGCGCAGAAATAACAATTTTATCTTCGGTAGCTCGGACGGTGCCATAGAGTTCAATAAAGACATGAAGCTCCCCAGGACGTACTCTTCCAAGATGATCTTCAGTGATTTCAAACTGTTTTATCAGACGGTATATCCGGGAGACAAGAATTCACCACTGGAAAAAGATATCAACGAAACCAAAGAATTAAGACTAAAATATAATCAGAATATCTTTTCACTGATGGTTTCTTCCATCAACTATGATTATCCTTCCAATGTTCTTTATTCATGGAAGCTGGAAGGATTTTACGAAGAGTGGAGCAAACCCGGCAATGAAAGTACAATCCGTTATACCAACCTCGCTCCGGGAAAATATGTATTGCGTGTGCGTGCCATCTCCAACGAAGACCAACGGGTGATGCTTGAAGAAAGAAGCATTGATATTATCATTGCCCAACCTTTCTGGCTCACTCCCTGGGCAATGATATTGTATGCAATCCTGATTTCCCTCATTGCTGTTATCATCCTGCGGGTTCTTATTCTGAAAAAACAGCGGAAGGTTTCCGATGAAAAAATACACTTCTTCATCAATACGGCACACGATATACGCACCCCGTTGACATTGATTAAAGCTCCTCTGGAAGATTTGCGCGAAAAAGAAGCTCTGAGCAAGGAAGGCATAGCCAACATGAACACTGCCATACGCAATGTAAATGCCTTGTTGCGTCTGACAACGAATCTTATCAACTTTGAGAGAGCAGATGTTTATTCTTCGGAATTATACATTTCGGAGCATGAGCTAAACACGTTCATGACAGAAATATTCAATGCATTTCAGCCTTATGCCAATATCAAGCATATCAACTTTACGTACGAAAGCAATTTCCGGTATATGAATGTATGGTTTGACAAGGAAAAGATGGAATCTATTCTGAAGAATATAATATCGAACGCATTAAAATACACGCCGGAAAATGGTAATGTGCAGATTTTCGTATCAGAGAACAATGATTCGTGGAGCGTGGAAGTGAAGGATACCGGAATCGGTATTCCAGCCAGCGAGCAAAAGAAACTGTTCAAGCTTCATTTCCGTGGCAGCAATGCCATCAATTCGAAAGTGACGGGAAGCGGTATCGGTTTGATGCTGGTATGGAAACTTGTCCGGTTACACAAGGGCAAAATCAACCTGTCGAGCGTGGAGAATCAGGGATCGGTGATTAAGATATCTTTCCCAAAAGACAGCAAACGCTTCCATAAAGCACACCTTGCCACACCAAGCAAACGCCGGCAAGAGATAACAAGTACAACCAATGTGCCTGCCAGCATCTATGAGAATGTGCATAAGGAACAGAATCCGAATCATCAGCGAATCCTAATCGTAGAAGATAATGATGAACTGCGCAACTATCTGTCACAGACACTGGCAGAAGAATATACGGTACAGAACTGCTGCAACGGCAAAGAAGCACTGACCATCATTCCGGAATACAAACCGGAACTGGTTATCTCGGACATTATGATGCCGGAAATGAGAGGGGATGAATTGTGTGACGCCATCAAAAATAATATCGAGACGTCGCATATTCCTGTTATCCTGCTAACAGCTCTTAATAATGAAAAAGACATATTGTCCGGCCTTCAGATTGGTGCTGACGAGTATATTGTCAAGCCATTTAATATTGGAATATTAAAAGCTACCGTCTCCAATCTGTTGATCAACCGCGCCCTTTTGCGAAGCAAATACGGGAGTCTGGATATGGACGATGAGGATGATCATGAAGACGAATGCATCAACTGCTCGCAGGATATCGACTGGAAGTTTATCGCCAATGTACGGAAGAATATAGAAGATAATATAGACAATCCGGCTCTTACAGTAGATGTGCTTTGCAATCTGATGGGAATGAGCCGTACCAGTTTCTACAACAAACTCAGGGCATTGACCGATCAGGCTCCGGGCGATTACATCCGCCTGATCCGCCTGAAACGTTCGGTGAAGTTGCTGAAAGAAGGTACACACAGTATAACAGAAATAGCAGAAATGACAGGATTTAGTGATGCGAAGTACTTCCGTGAAGTATTCAAGAAGCACTTCAACGTAAGCCCCAGCCAATATGGAAAAGAAGGCAAGCCCCACAAGGAGGGCAAGGCTGGAAAAGAAAACAAGTCCGATAAGGAAGGAGGAGAAAAAGAAGAATGAACATTTACCTCGAATCATTTGGAATCTTTTTTAAAATAGGCGCTTTCACCATTGGCGGAGGCTATGCAATGGTTCCACTTATTGAGAATGAAATCGTAACCAAACGAAAATGGATCGCACAGGAAGACTTTATCGACCTGCTGGCTATCTCTCAGTCCGCTCCGGGTATTCTGGCAGTGAATATCTCTATCTTTATAGGATATAAGCTGCGTGGCATTCGGGGAAGTATTGTCACAGCACTGGGGACTATACTCCCCTCATTTATTATCATTCTGGCCATCGCGCTCTTTTTCCATTCTTTCAAGGACAATCCGATTGTGGAACGCATATTTAAAGGAATACGACCCGCCGTGGTGGCATTGATCGCCGCACCGACTTTCACCATGGGACGGTCGGCCAAAATCAACCGGTACAACTTATGGATCCCCGTCGTATCGGCATTATTGATCTGGCTATTGGGCTTCTCCCCGATATGGATTATCATTGCTGCCGGTGTAGGAGGTTTCCTATGGGGAAAATTTAAAAAAGTGGAGAGTGAACACCCAAGGCTATGATTCAAGATTCATAATTCTAAATTAAAAAGAGATGATTTATCTTCAGTTATTTTATACGTTCTTTAAAATCGGACTTTTCGGTTTTGGCGGAGGTTACGCCATGCTTTCGATGATACAAGGTGAAGTAGTAACCCGCTATGGGTGGGTGACTTCGCAAGAATTCACAGACATTGTTGCCATCAGTCAGATGACTCCGGGGCCTATCGGCATCAATGCGGCTACTTATGTCGGTTTTACGTCGACAGGAAGTGTGTGGGGATCGATTGTTGCCACATTCGCTGTTGTTTTTCCCTCTTTCATACTGATGCTGACAATCAGCAAATTCTTTCTGAAATATCAGAAACATCCGGTAGTGGAATCTATTTTTGCAGGATTGCGTCCGGCAGTTGTCGGATTATTAGCTTCTGCCGCACTGGTATTGATGAATGTGGAAAACTTCGGCTCACCTACAGAAGACACCTACACATTTGTCATCAGCATCATTATCTTCCTGATAGCCTTTATCGGCACCAGAAAATACAAGGCAAATCCGATATTAATGATTATCGCCTGCGGGATTGCAGGACTACTGCTTTATTAAAATAAAGTAATAAGAGGCTAACTAAAAAGTCAGTAGTATCTTAAAATCTCCTCCTTCGAGAAGGAGGAGTACCCGCAGGGGGAGGTGGTAGGTGAACATGCAGTCCTTACAGCTTGACCTTCTTACTTACCGATTTTGACTCATTATGAATACGGTCTAAAGCCGTCACCACATAGCGGTATTTGGTCTTACCCGTTTCATACGGCAGTTTGTAGAAAGGATTTCGGGTGATAGCTACGATATGTGACGGATCATCAAGATTCACCTTTTCTTTGGGACCGAAACGGTATACTACGTACTGAATAGCTTTGTCCATTTCAGTCTCCGCTTTCGGAGCAGTCCAGAAAAGTATATAGCCATCTTCTGTCCATACCTTTTTCATCTTACGTACTTTGCCCGGAGCTTTATCATCCATAAAGTCGAATACCGGAATTAAAGCCGGATATTTATGATACTCCTGTACCAAGGCATCCCGATATTTTCCAGCGTTCTCGACTACGGCTGCCGCATACCACTGGCAACTTCCGCCGATAGTCTGATAAGAACGCTGCAAAGCCATCTTTCGTGGAAGCTGGTTGATAGAAGGGTTCTTCGGATCGGCATGCTGAATGGTATTCATGACTGCCTGACCGATAAACAACGGACGGTTTTCCGTATGCTTCGCCCACCAGTCAACCAGTGTTTCGTAATCGGCTGCCTTGTGTCCTATCTCCCAATAAATCTGAGGAATGTTATAATCAATCCATCCTTCACGTGCCCAAAGCAATACGTCGGCATAAAGATCATCATAGTTCTGCAAACCATTTGTGTTGCTGCCCAACGGATCTGTTTTCTGATTGCGGTAAATACCGAACGGGCTGATTCCGAACTTCACCCACGGCTTGATGCCCCGTATTGTTTCATGAAGTTTCTTGATCAGGATATTCACGTTGCCACGACGCCAGTCCGCCTTATTACTGAAACCGCCTCCGTAACGGGCAAAGCTCGCATTGTCCGGGAAATCGACTCCCTTGATCGGATAAGGATAGAAATAATCGTCCATGTGGATAGCATCTACATCGTAACGGGATACAATATCGGAAACAATCTTGCAGATATGCTCACGGCTTTCGGGAAGTGCCGGATCAAAATAGATCTGATCACCATAAGTGACAAACCATTCCGGATGTTCATGATAAATATGTGTCGGTGCCAATTGATTCTTCAATGAAGTCTTCACACGGTAGGGATTGATCCATGCATGGAATTCCATATTCCGTTTATGGCATTCTTCGATCATGAATTGCATCGGGTCCCACATCGGGGAAGGCATTTGCCCTTGTGTTCCTGTCAGGAAACGACTCCACGGTTCGTGTTGTGAAGCATACAATGCATCCGCTTCGGGACGCACTTGAAAGATGATCGCATTAATACCCGCTCCCTGAAGAGAGTTCAACTGACCGACCAGTGTCTGTTTCAGCTTCTCTGTCGGTATGCCACGGAACTGTCCGTTGACAGCCTGTATCCATGCAGCACGAAACTCACGTTTAGGATATGCATTGCCCGATGGCGCCTGCGCTCTTACTCCTGCCGCCAGAAGCAGAACTAATAAGAAAAGATAGTTTTTCAGATTCATAATGTTCTTGAGTCATAAAATAATGTGGTGCAAAGATAATAGATGCAGATACTATCTCCAACTATTATTGAGGCCATTCGACAACAAATCTTGCACCACCCGCGTAGCTGGTGTCCAGATAGACATTTCCATCCACTAATTCCATGATCTGACGGATAATAGACAATCCCAGCCCGGTGCCCTGAGTGAAGGTATCCGCCTTTGCAAAGCGTTCGAAAATCGCATCCCGAAAGTGCTCTTCAATTCCGGGACCGGAATCTTCGATAATGAAACGTACCAGACGATTCGGTTTGTCTTCTTCATAACTCAGACGTATAAATCCGGTTTCCGTGAATTTATTGGCATTGTTCAGCAAACCGAGTAGCACACGCTTCATCCAGATTTCAACCGTACACACTTCGACCGGAGTGGAAGAAGGCATATATTGCAACTTGATTCCTTCTTTCAGATTCTGACGAATCAATCCTAAACATTCCTGACAACACGCATCTACACTCACTGGCTTCTTCGGTATATCATCCGTCTGAGAGTCCATGTCGGCTATATCAATCACATTATTTACCAAATCAAGCAGATATGCGTTGCTGCTCTCCATTTGACGGGCATATTCTTCCATCTCTTCCTGTGTCAGCCCACCGGCAGCCATCAAGGATGAAAAACCGATAATCGAATTGAGCGGAGTACGGATTTCATGTGTGATATGCTGGATAAAAGAGCTTTTCATATGGCTGGCCTTGATAACGGCCTTATTTGCCGCATCCAGTTTCCGGTTCAACGACAAAGAACGCATATAGTAAAACGTGATAACAATCAACAATATCAACACCAGGCATCCGACAATCACGGAAGTTATAAAGAGATTGCGGTTGACCTCCGCCCGCAATTCCAGCTTATCGTGCTCCAACTTATCCACTTCGAACTGCACGGTATATTTGCTTAATTGCTCGTCCAGTTCTGCCGAACGAATGGAATCATTAATATGTGCATAAGATTTATAAACCTCGCAGGCATCTTCAAAGCGTCCCATCTGCTCCATAAACTGTGCTTTCAACAGGTGATTGGCAGGATAACAGCTCCCCACCGAATGATGATAATCCATCAATGAGTCCAGATAGTTGAGTGCCATCTGATTGTCATTCAACGTCCGCGCACAAAGAATTTTATATCCCAACCATCCTTCACGGGGAAAAGCATTCATATTTTCGTGATAAAACTTATCCGCTTCTGCAATAAACGGCTGCGCCTCCTTCTTCCCTTTCAATGCCAGCGTAGCAATCACTTGAAACTGATAATAACGCATGGTAAGCTCCGGTCGGACAGGGATATCCTTACGCTTCATTTTCTCAATCAGTCCCGGCATGCAGTTCAAGTATTCTATCGCATTGGTATACTCCCCTCTAGCCAGATGAGTCTGGATAATATTCAGTGACACCACGTAGGCATCTTCATAAAAACCTGCATCGCTAAAATGTTTCAGTGCGGAAGAATAGTATTCGAGACAGAGCTTGACGTTGTTACTGAACACCCGATGATTATATCCGATACACATTTCGCTGCAAGCCATTCCGAAAGCACTCTTGGCCGCATCCGCATCCTTCTGAAGAAGTCCAGTCTCACGCATGGCCTCATCCTGCAAACCTTTCTCGGTAAGCAACTGAATATACTGGCGCCACTGCGTATAGCGATTATTGATATTACCACGCTTCAGGCACCAGTCCATATATTCATATGCAACCACTTTCAGGCTATCCGTATTTCTCAACCGGTAATAATGGGAAGCAATCTGAGAATAAGCATCGTCGATTTTAGCAGTATCATTCTGCTGCCTTGCCAATCGCATATATTCCTGATAGAAAGGTATAAAATCTTTCTGACCTATTTTATTTGAGACACTGTCGGAAAGGGCTTCCAACTGTTTTTCTTTGTTTGTGCTACTAAAGGCTAAAGTAGATGCAAAACACAGAATGAATAAGCTAATAACCATCCGGATGTTTTTCACGATTCAAGTCAATTTGTTATTATTTTGAAATGTTTGTTGTAAATTCCGGACCAAGATACGCCAATTATCCCGAAGCAATTTCTTTTTATTACCAATTATAACATATCTTAACCCGACCAAAAACCTTTCTTCTATCAATAAAATCGCTAACTTTGCCGACTATCATAAAAAAGGAGTATTTTATGTCAGAAAACAAACATATTTCGATCAAAGGAGCGCGGGTTAACAACCTGAAAAACATCGATGTAGATATTCCACGCAACAAACTTGTCGTGATCACCGGACTATCCGGTTCGGGGAAATCGTCGCTCGCTTTTGATACTCTCTATGCAGAAGGACAACGTCGTTATGTCGAGAGCCTTAGCAGCTACGCACGCCAGTTTCTGGGACGAATGAGCAAACCCGAATGTGATTTTATTAAAGGAATCCCACCGGCAATCGCCATCGAACAGAAAGTGAACAGCCGCAATCCGAGATCTACCGTAGGAACTTCCACCGAGATTTATGAATATCTGCGCTTGCTTTATGCGCGGGTGGGACGGACATATAGCCCCGTCAGCGGAGAAGAAGTCAAGAAGCATTCGACGGAGGACATCGTCAACTGTATGCTTTCGCATCCGGAGGGGACCAGATATACCGTATTGACCCCTATCCGCCTGCGCGAAGACCGTACCCTGCAGCAACAACTGGAGATAGACCTGAAACAAGGCTTCAACCGGGTGGAAGTGAACGGTGAAATGAAGCGTATCGATGAATACAAGCCAGTGGCAGGCGACGAAGTTTATCTGCTGGTAGACCGTATGGCAGTGGCAAACACGAAAGATGCCATCAGCCGACTGACGGACTCTGCCGAAACTGCCATGTATGAAGGGGACGGTACGTGTATGCTACGTTTTTATCTGCCGGACGGCACCACCAGGCTATATAATTTCAGTACGAAATTCGAAGCGGACGGCATCACTTTTGAGGAGCCGAACGATCAGATGTTCTCGTTCAACTCTCCTATCGGTGCCTGCCCCGTATGCGAGGGCTTCGGCAAGGTGATCGGCATTGACGAGCATCTGGTAGTGCCCAACCGCTCGCTATCCGTGTATGAAGGGGCCATCGTCTGCTGGCGTGGCGAGAAGATGGGAGAATGGAAAGATGAACTGATTCATAATGCGGATAAGTTCGATTTCCCGATTTTCACTCCTTACTATGAGCTGACAGACGAGCAACGTCGCACACTCTGGGAAGGAAACCAATACTTCCATGGCATCAACGATTTCTTCAAGATGCTGGAAGAGAATCAATATAAGATACAATACAGGGTAATGCTGGCACGCTACCGGGGAAAAACAATCTGTCCGAAATGTCACGGTACACGTTTGAAACCGGAGGCAGGATATGTGCGGGTAGACGGAAAGAGCATTTCCGAACTGGTAGATTTACCCATCACGGAACTAAAAGAGTTCTTCGACCATCTGAACCTCAACGAACACGATAGCAATGTAGCCCGCAGAATTCTGATTGAAATCAACAGCCGCATCCGCTTTCTGATAGATGTAGGGTTGGGATATCTGACTTTAAACCGGCTCAGCAACTCGCTGTCGGGTGGAGAAAGCCAGCGTATCAACCTGGCAACGTCATTAGGAAGCAGCCTCGTCGGCAGTCTCTATATTCTGGATGAGCCGAGTATCGGTTTGCACAGCCGTGACACCGACCGTCTGATCCGCGTATTGCGTCAATTGCAGGAACTCGGCAATACGGTGGTAGTGGTAGAGCACGATGAAGAAATAATCCGTGCCGCCGATTACATCATTGATATCGGTCCAAATGCCGGCCGCCTGGGAGGAGAAGTCGTTTATCAGGGCGATATGAAAGACCTGAAAAAAGGCAGCAATAGTCATACGGTACGTTATCTGTTGGGAGAAGAGGAGATTCCCGTTCCCGAACATCGTCGGCCGTGGAACAATTATATCGAACTGACAGGTGCCCGCGAAAACAATCTGAAAGGAGTGAATGTAAAGTTCCCTCTCAATGTGATGACAGTAGTCACGGGTGTTTCCGGTTCCGGTAAGAGTACGTTAGTGCGGGATATCTTCTATCGGGCACTAAAGCGCGAACTGGATGAATGCAGCGACCGCCCGGGAGAGTTCTCTTCTATCGGTGGAAGCCTACGTAACTTGAGAAATATCGAATTTGTCGATCAAAACCCGATTGGCAAATCGTCCCGTTCCAATCCGGTGACTTACATCAAGGCTTATGACGAAATCCGGAAGCTATGGGCGGAACAGCCTCTGGCAAAACAAATGGGATACACAGCCGGACATTTCAGTTTCAACAGCGAAGGCGGACGATGCGAGGAATGTAAAGGCGAAGGAACCATCACTGTAGAAATGCAGTTTATGGCAGACTTGGTGCTGGAATGCGAATCCTGTCACGGTAAACGTTTTAAAGCAGATACACTGGAGGTGAAATTCCAGGATAAGAACATCTATGATGTACTGGAAATGACAGTAAACCAAGCCGTCGAATTCTTCACCGAACATGGTCAGAAGAAAATTGTAAAAAGACTGCTTCCACTACAGGATGTCGGACTGGGATATATCAAATTAGGCCAGTCCTCTTCTACCCTATCCGGTGGCGAAAACCAACGTGTGAAGCTGGCATTCTACCTGAGTCAGGAGAAAGCCGACCCGACCCTGTTTATTTTTGACGAACCAACCACCGGACTGCACTTCCACGACATCCGCAAGCTGTTGGATGCCTTCGACGCACTCATCCGACGGGGACACAGCATTGTCATCATCGAACATAATATGGACGTTATCAAATGTGCCGATTATGTAATCGACCTCGGACCGGAAGGCGGAGACAAAGGCGGAAATATCGTAGCGGTAGGTACCCCGGAAGAAGTAGCCACTTGCGGAGCAAGCTATACGGGGCAGTTTCTGAAAGAAAAGCTTGCTTAATGAATAATGGATAATTGAAAATGGATAATGGCTATGCAGTAAACAGCGCAGCTCATTATCCATTTTCAATTATCCATTATCCATTGTTAAAAGTAGAATCCGAATCCGACCTTAACGCCGAAACGTGACATGTCGCTATCGTTGAAGCGCCATTTGTAATATACGGCGGGTTCGATGGTTACGGTGCGGGAAAGGAAGTAAGCGTATCCGGCTTCGATGCCTAGCCCCCAGTCAGTCTGGTGATGTCCTCCGCTCCAACGGAAGCGGTTCCAGTCGAGACCTCCGCCCAGATACACACCGGTGGAATTAAAGTAGAAACGCATTCCTGTCCCTAATGTGTATTCGTCTACGGGTTTTGACCAATCAGCACCGACATTAACCATCAATGCGATACCGTCGGCAAGGAATGTACCGGCTTGCGCACCAATACCAAACTTCGCCTTATCGTTTTTACTATACGAAAAATCCAATCCCGTTACAGAAGGATTAAGAATCATTTTTCCTTTCTCAAATTGTGCTTGGGCAGCTATTGATACCACCAGCAGACAAATAGCTAAAGCTAATTTCTTCATAAATTTACTTTTTTAAGTGAATAGATTGTTCGTCTTTTTTACGGCGTTCACGCATTTGTTCCTTCTTCCGGAGCACGAGCCAAAGCAGGAGTACGATGACGTAAGAACCTACCACCGTAAGAATCTTCTCCGTCTGGCCGACTTCCGTGTTGCGAGGTAACAAATAGGCTGCCGTTACTGATACATAAATAAGGAATGCGATAGCAACTCCTGTCGATTTTTTTATTTTCTTCATTCTGATAGTTTTCTAGTTTTTTGTTTTCCCAGCCAGATAAAGAACCAGGCAATAGCTACCACTACGCATCCTATACCGATGCAGTAGGAAACTATATGCGAAAGTCCCAGCCCTTCGGGAGCAATACATATATAAGTAGAACAAACACTCGTCATAAATAAGGCGGGGATCAGCGTAATCCAATAAGGCTTTTTGGCTACCACAAGGTAGACTGTGATAGCCCAGAGGGTGAACACCGCCAATGTCTGGTTGGCCCAGGCAAAGTAACGCCAGATCATGTTAAATCCGTCCGCGTCACGCAAGCTATAAAGAAGCAGACCGATAGCTACTGCGAACATCGGAATACAAATGTATAAACGACGGCGCATACTTTTTTGTTCCAGTCCCAGAAAGTCCGCCACAATCAGGCGGGCGGAACGGAAAGCGGTATCTCCCGAAGTAATGGGAGCCGCAATTACTCCAAGAATGGCGAGCACTCCACCGATAGCTCCCAGCCAGTCTTTAGTGATAGCGTCTACTATCACGGAAGCATTACTTTCTTCCATTCCATTTTCATGGAAGAAATAAGTAGCGGCTGCCGCCCATATCAAAGCAACGATGCCTTCGGTAATCATTGCACCATAGAAAACCGGACGTCCATGACGTTCTGAAGTCATGCAGCGGGCCATTAAAGGACTCTGCGTGGCATGGAAACCGGATATGGCACCGCAGGCGATACTCACAAACATAATCGGGAAGATCGGCAGTTCACTGGCATCCGGATTGGTATTCTGCAAGCCGTCCCATAGTTCGGGCAAAGCGGGGTGATTGACATAAAGCATCACCAGGATACCGACCGCCATAAACAGCAAGGCTACTGCAAACAACGGATATATTTTACCGATGATCTTATCAACCGGAAGCAGGGTAGCCAGAATATAATATAGGAATACAACAACAATCCAAAAGGTGGCGTCCAGACTTTCCGGAGTCAGCTTGGCCAATAGTCCGGCAGGTCCGGCTACGAAGACGGAACCGACGAGAATCATCAGAAGAACAGTAAATCCACGCATGATCTGTTTGGTAGTCAGCCCCAGATAACGGCCTATGATTTCGGGAAGACTCTCTCCCCCATGACGTAAAGAAAGCATTCCGGCAAAGTAATCATGAACAGCGCCTGCAAAAATACTTCCCAATACAATCCATAAATAAGAAGAAGTACCGAACTTCGCTCCCATAATCGCACCGAATATCGGACCCAGTCCGGCGATATTAAGGAATTGAATCATGAATATTTTCCAGGTAGGCAACGGAATATAGTCTACTCCGTCGGCTTTGGTAAGAGCCGGTGTTTTACGGTCGTCCGGACCAAAGACGCGCTCCATCAGGCGTCCATACGTGAAATAGCCTGCTATCAACGCCAGCAGGCACAGGGTAAATGTAATCATGGCGTGTTGTTTTTTTAACTGTCGCAAATGTAACATAATCTCACGAAACAGCCCAACAATACCGACACTTTTGCTAACTTTGCAGGGATTTAAAACAAAAAATAAAGAATATGCACCGAACTATTTTCATTCTTTCACTTTTGTTTCTTGTTCTTCCGGCAAAGGTTTAGATACAACCTCCTTTCTTTTCAATGCTAATATAGGTAATCCGATATATACACCAAGGTCTGAATTACTGCTTCTTCATTTCATCTGCTGTCACGATTTTCCATTTATCCAAGTCTTCAATTTGGCCGCTTCTATTGCCTACCACCTCTGTACTGTTCGCAGAAGACAAACCTATTCTTGCTTCAGGAGACAGCTCCAATGAATAATAGCCTTCATCATCCGTAGGTGTCAGGAACAATGCATATTTAGGATCATGTACTCGCCAGTCATCACCCGGTTTACCCACAATCACTTTATCTCCATTATTCATTACATGAAGGTTGGTCGCTATATTTCTGACACGGAGGATATGATACGTCAAATTCTCGATACAAAACAATTGGGACTTCTTTTCCGAATCATATTTTGCGGCAGAAATCACTTTCGAATCCGGATTACAATCCAATACCATACCGGTTGCCTTGTTTACCAAATAGACCTGAGACACATTATCGGTTACATAAGGCATATATTTTTCCTTGATAGTTACTGATTTCAGTTTGGCATCCTGTCCTCTCCATTGTACAGTCACTTTATGTTTGCCTTTTATCCGACGGTCGAAAAGAGCAGATTGTGTAGTGAAATTCTTAGAGTCGGCACCCGAAACATCAACCGAGGCAAAAGGAATTGTTTCAGTATCCAGATAGAAATCCAAGTATCCCGATTTCTTTTTATTCAATTGCACGTCAACCTCTACTTTCTCATACGTAGGCAATGAGCCAAAATGTACATCGAATGACAATCTCGTACCGTTCTTCGCTTTTTCAATAGCACCATTCTTCATCTTCGCCTTCGAACCCGAAAGAGAAATATCCGAAGCAGCCACTGTTATTCCACCGGGGTTCATAACGAATTCACCCGTTATCGCCTTATACACTTCCTTCGCTATAATATAATGCCCTCTATGGTCGGGATGCACCCAATCGTTGCCACCCGGCATAAATTCCGGATGTCCCTTCAAGGGATTATACAGATCTACACAGACCAGATTAAGTTCCTCCGCAATCTCTCTTACGGCAGGCTGAATATAATTCTTTGCTACATTGTCATCAAATGAACCTAGAAATCCCCCATCGCCATAATACATCGGCGGAGGCGTACAAATATAAATATCCGGTTTAGTCGAAAGAGCCTGGAATTTAGCGATCAACTTCTTATAGTCTGCTTTAAAAGTCTCCTTACCATATTTTTCGAAATTCTTCTTGTTGGCATCATTTGCACCAAACTTAATAATGACAATATTAGGTTTATACTCAAGTGCCGCTGCGCATTGCTCAGAATTAATGTAAGCGAATTGATATTCATTAGGATTTTCGGGAGTAGTCGCATCTTCTCTTAATTTTATAAATACCCCGGAAGAGCCTTTACCAAATTTGGTAACTTCATAATCATCACCGAGCATTTCAGCCAAAGGCATCGCGTAATAACCATAATCATTCGTTCCTCCGGTGATACTGTTTCCAACAGTAGCAACTCTAATCTTTCCCGTCTGGGCAGTCAGACTCGCCGCAAACAAAAGACAGAGCGACACAGATAGTAGCTTTTTCATTGTTTATTATCTTGTTATATTAATATTTTATATTTCGTACCTTATTAAAAGACGGCTAAGAATGTAGATACCACTAAAAGAGAATCAGTAATTTTCTGTCAAATAGCATTAAATAAAAAAGGAATAATCAATTTACAGACATTTTTGCTAGCTTTGCAGAGATTTAGCATCTAAAAGGGAATAATATGCACCGAACTATTTTCATTCTTTCACTTTTGTTTCTTATCTTTCCGGCTAAGGCGCAACCCAAGCACGAAGTTCGTGCAGCATGGATTACGGCTGTATATGGTCTGGACTGGCCCCGTACACGGGCTACGACTCCTCAGGGCATCCGCAAGCAAAAGGAAGAATTGGTGGATATCCTTGATAAACTGAAAGCTGCCAACTTCAATACTGTCCTGTTTCAGACCCGTACACGCGGAGATGTGCTGTATCCTTCTTCCATCGAACCGTTCAATTCTATCCTGACCGGAAAAGTCGGAGGAAATCCGGGATATGATCCGTTGGCCTTTGCGATTGAGGAATGCCACAAGCGGGGGATGGAATGTCATGCGTGGATGGTGACTATTCCGCTAGGCAACAAAAAGCACGTCGCTTCTCTCGGCAAACAATCTGTCACCAAGCGAGTGAAAGATATATGCGTGCCTTATAAAAATGAATATTTCCTTAATCCGGGGCATCCTGCTACGAAAGAGTATCTCATGAGACTCGTTCGGGAAGTGGTGGAGCGCTATGATATAGACGGAGTGCATTTCGACTACCTGCGCTATCCGGAGAATGCTCCTCTATTCCCCGACAAATACGATTTCCGCCGTTACAGCAAAGGACGTACTTTGGATCAATGGCGACGGGATAACATTTCCGAAATCGTCCGGTACATATATAAAGGTGTGAAAGCAATGAAGCCGTGGGTAAAGGTAAGTACTTGCCCTGTAGGAAAATACAGAGATACTTCCCGCTATTCTTCCCGTGGTTGGAATGCGTTCTATACCGTTTATCAAGACCCGCAAGGATGGCTCGGAGAAGGTATTCAGGATCAGATATATCCCATGATGTATTTTCAGGGAAACAGTTTCTATCCTTTCGCGCTCGACTGGCAGGAACAGAGCAACGGACGACAGGTTATTCCGGGGCTCGGCATCTATTTCCTCCATCCCGACGAAGGGAAGTGGACACGCGACGAAGTGGATCGTCAGATTAATTTCATTCGTAATCAGAAAATGGCAGGAGAAGGACATTACCGTGTCAAGTATCTGATGGACAATACTCAGGGAATTTATGACGAATTGATTGAGAACTTCTATGCCTATCCGGCATTACAGCCCCCGATGACATGGTTGGATAACGTTCCGCCGTCTGCCCCCTCAGCACTCAAAGTTACGTCCATCGACAACGGATATACCGAATTGAACTGGCAACCAGCGACGGATAATGACCAACGGAATAAACCGATGTACGTGATTTATGCTTCCAATGAATATCCGGTAGATACAAAGAAAGCGGAAAATATTGTCGCACAAAGTATTCGTGAAACAAGTTACATTTATGCACCCATCCAGCCTTGGAATGCCAAGAAGTATTTTGCAGTAACGGCTATCGACCGTTGCGGGAATGAGAGTGCACCCATAAATGGAGATAAGTAGGCATTTCAGACAGTATTACCACAATATGACTTTTCCGATGTTCACCAATTCCAATTTAGCAGTATCTTCAAAGAGTTTCCATTGCTTGAAACCAGAGTTTCATCGGTGTGAAACTGTAGTTTCATCGGTGAGAAACTAGAGTTTCATACGCTTGAAACTTTAGTTCCAAACGCTCGAAACTATCTGAAACTTGTACTTCCCTAATAATGGTTGACTTGTTTATCTCTAATAGCTGCTATGTGTT
>NZ_JAHQUN010000059.1:0-27734 GCF_019052485.1 Bacteroides sp. MSK.20.82 | reverse complement strand
TTCGCTAAAATCGGTATTGCAAGAGGCCATATCTGATTATCTGGATAAGAACAAAGCCCTATTATAACAGGGCTTCATGTAATTGTGTCAGGTACGTGACGAGCAAAAGACTTTCGGAAAATAGTTCTATATGAAAATCAAAGTTATATTACTTACTTTTTTTATTTACATCAGTTATTTTTCTCCATTATGGGGGCAAACGACAGGGAAAATAACAGATACAAAACAACAACCGATAGAAGGTGCTACAATTGTCATGCAGTTGCCGGATTCCACCTATCTGGGTGCAGCCATATCTGCGGCTGACGGTACGTTTACGCTGGAGCAGGAACCGGACAGTTATCTGCTCATAATCCAACACCTACTTTATCAGACCAGACTGATAAAGGGGAAGACAACAGATGCAGGTATTATTACTTTGGAAGCAAAAGACTACAATCTGGAAGAAGTGGTAATCAAGGGAGAAAAACCATTGGTTAAAGTTGAAGACGGACGGCTTGGCTATGACCTTTCCGTACTGTCGGAAAAGCAAGCTGTAAGCAATGCCTACGAAGCCATAACCAAACTGCCGGGCGTACAGGAAAAGAACGGAACGCTTTCTCTTGCCGGAGCTAATTCTCTCACAATAGTGGTAAACGGCAAACCTACTACCATGACCTCTGAACAACTGGAAACATTGCTTCGCAATACCCCAGTAAACCGCATAGAAAAAGCAGAGGTAATGTACAGTGCCCCTCCGGAACTTCATGTACGCGGAGCTGTTATTAATGTGGTGATGAAACGCTCTCATGACTATTCCTTTCAGGGTGAAGTGAGTACCAATTATCAGAACAGATATTTCAGCAGTGGTGGCGCAAACGGAAATTTCCGCCTCTCCACTCCAAAACTCACTTTAGATGTAATGTATGGAGCAGACAATATCCAAACTATGGAATATACAGAACTGTTCTCCAGACACACCTTGAACGACAATGTATATGAAATAACACAGGACGAGAAACTGAGTTCCAAAAGCTGGATGCACAATGTGAGAACTGCTTTGGAATATAACATCAACGAAAAGAATCATCTGAATGTAGCCTACACGGGAAGTTTTACACCTGACGGGCATAACCGCAGCATAGCAGACGGAAGTTTTCAGCAGTCCAGCCTTGATAAGTTCACGGACAATAAGATGAACAATATAACGGTGCTGTACAGTTCTGGTATCGGTTTGGAAGTAGGCGGCGATTACACACGCTACACATCAGACAATAACCAGACCATGTTCACCCAACTATCTGATAAAAACAAAAGTTCATACACACTAACTGGTGGCCAGCGAATAGACCGCTATTCAATTTATGCAGACCAGAAACATAACCTGACAAACAACTGGGGTATCGGTTACGGAGTAGCCTACCGTTATGCAAAAGATTATGATTTTCAAACATATAATAATGTAACAGGTAATATACAAACCGAAAATACAGAAGCCAAACTTAATGAACAGACAGCCAGTTTTTATTTTTCACTGAATAAAAACTGGGCAACCGGAACTTCGTTTTCTGTTTCTGCCACAGGAGAATATTACACTATTGGCAACTATCACAAATGGGCTGTCTATCCGCAAGCCTCACTGACATACCTGAAAAGCCCGAAACATATCTTCCAACTGTCTTTATCAACAGATAAGACTTATCCGGGCTACTGGGATATGCAGTCATCCGTTACATATCTGAACGGATATTCCGAACTTCAGGGAACACCGGGATTGCGCCCCATGACCAACTATAACCTGAACGGTACATACATACTGAAACAAAAATACATTTTCGGACTGTTCTACACACATACGTCCGATTACTTTGCCCAATCTCCCTACCAAGCGACCGACCGTCTGGCATTAATATACAAGAACACCAACTGGAATTATATGCGTATGATAGGTGCAAATGTCATCCTGCCTTTCAGCATAGGGAACTGGTACGACGCAAGGCTCACGCTCGTAGGTATGCAGGCACGGCAAAAATGCGACCAGTTTTTCGATGTGCCTTTTGACCGCAAGAAATGGATGTTTGTCGGAACACTTGACAATACCTTCAAAGTAGGCAAGAATCTATCCTTGGAATTGACAGGAAACATACAGACACCTTTCATTCAGGGAACACTGGACCTCGCCAGTTCATTCAATCTTACAGCAGGAGTGAAATGGAACTTTGCCAAAGATAAATTCTCGCTTACAGCACGTTGCAGCGATATATTCAACTCCAGTATGCCGGATATGAAAGTTCGCTTCAAGGGACAATATTTGGATATGAACAGTTCTTTCTACACCCGTACCGTATCTCTGAACCTCACATACCGTTTCGGAGGATATAAAAAACAGGAAGTGAAAGGAGTGGATACATCACGATTCGGACATTAAAAAAACAATATGAAACTAAATACAGTTATATTACTAACGTACAGTCTTGCAATGATTGGTTGTGCTTCTTCATTAAAGGGGAAAAGCATGTATCCCGATTCCTCTATCACTTATCGAAATGGTTATATATTGAATAAAAAAGGTGAAATTATAGGGAATTATGCCAATGGGCATATATTCGATAAAGGACGGAATATTAAAGGATTTTCGCTAAAATCGGTATTGCAAGAGGCCATATCTGATTATCTGGATAAGAACAAAGCCCATTATAACAGGGCTTCATGTAATTGTGCCAGGTACGTGACGAGCAAAAGACTTTCGGAAAAATACACGTAAATACGGAACTATAAATCAAAATAATATGAAGACAAATATCATCTTATTCAGTCTTATATCACTTTTATTCTTTTCACCAAGAATGAAAGCACAGCCAAATACGGCAAAACACGATTTTACACATAAAGAAAATGGGTGGTATCACGTATTAAGTACAGGTAGTTTGTCCTCTAAGCCAATCATAACAGTAAAGGATTTCGTTGGGCTAAAACTTGAAAAGGATTATTTCGGAAAATATGCTATAAGCGGACAAATCAGCAAACATAAGCTAAACAAATGGGCTGATGAAACAGAAAAGTCTATTGGGGAAAAAATAGCATTTGTATTTAATGATTCCATTATTACTGCTCCGCAAGTTAATTGCAGAATAGAAAGCGGTACATTCATGATAACGTCCTTTTCAGACCAAAAACTGCCAGAAATCTACAAAGGTATAATGAGAGAAAAGTCAGATTCTCTTGAAGTCGTTTTTAACGGTTGGGAAAAGGATTCTTTATACTATGAATTATCTCCAGAACAAAGAGATTCTGTAAGAATGAACATTGACTATTGGGAAGCCCAAGCATGGATAGACTTAACGAGCAAACCAGAAGAACATTATTGGTATAGCATACAAGATTCTGCCGAATACAAGAAACTTGAAAAGGCTTTAAAAGAAGAACTAAAAAAGCCAAATTTCAGTAGTAGAGCAACAGACCATATGAAATCTGATGCATACAAAGCATACAAACAATATCTACATGAGAATAAAGACTATATAAACCTAATGTTTCAAGGCTTTTTATTCAATAATTTGAAAGGATTGAATGGCTATTTGGTAGATGATATAATACAGTCCAAATACCCTTATGCTCCAAGTATTAGAAGTTATATAGACAAAACAGATAATGTGGATGATGAAAAACTGGCTGTATATGAATGGCAACGTAAAGTTTGGTATCAAATGAACAGAGAAAAATCTCCACGAAATAATATAGTTCAAATAACTTATCGAAATGGTTATATATTAGATAAGAAAGGGGATATAATAGGAAATTATGCCAATGGGCATATATTCGATAAAGGACGGAGTATTAAAGGATTTTATTCTAATGGATTCATATACGACAAAAATCACAATATCATAGGTAATTACAACAACGGATTTGTAACGTTTAAGAAGAAATAAACAGCCTCCGGGGAGGCGCTGGGGGCTTTCTGACCTTTGCACATATAAAAAGCAATATCGGAGCGTTACACCCCAAAAGCATCCTTCCAGCTATTACATAATGAAACGACATACTTAGCTGATCGGTGCAGATTTCCCACCACGCCAGCAAGCAAATATTTCAATATTGTTAAAATAAACTAAAAACGGGGGGGGGGGTAAATTTCATTTTATCTTTTATTCCATTCGTTTAAATAAAATATATTCATAAGTTTGAAGCGTTTTATTTAAAAATATAACCATGGAAAAAACAAATATAGGATTTAAAGCCGGAATTATCTTAAACAAATTAGGCGAAACCGGACTTATAACCATTGCCGAACTTGCGAGAAAACTAAATTTTTCGGCTGATGAAACCGCCCTCGCTGCCGGGTGGCTTGCACGTGAAAGTAAGGTACATATCGAACGGCAAAATGGTTTACTGTGTATTAAAAAAGAATAATACAACGTATCAAAAGGATAAAAGACAAACGCTGGAATATTTACAGTGCATACCACTATTAATGTAAAAGTGCTTCTCATTATCCATTTTGAAACTATTTATCAATTTATAAAACACAAAAAGTATGGATAAGCACATTATTGGCGAGAACGCGGGAATCTTATGGCGTTTCCTAAGTACAGACGCACATAAAAGGTGGTTACTGGCAGAAGTTAAAAAAGGTACTGGACTGGACGATATGGAACTGGCCAGTGCGATCGGGTGGTTGGCACGTGAAGATAAAATCCAGTTTGAGCTACAACAACCAAACGGAAAGGATAAAATAGCATACGTATATCTCATGCTAAACGTGTATTTCTAACAACAAGCCTCCGGCGGGGTTTTCGCTGGGGGCTTCTGACCTTTGCACATATAAAAAGCAAAAAGAAAGCGATATCGGAGCGTTACACCATAAAAACAGCCTGCTGGCAATGACAAAATGATATTGCGTGCCTGGCTGATCGGTGCGGTTCTCCCACCATGCAGACAAATCCCGGTAACAGAATGACAAAGCGGACACCCAAAATTGCGTTAGGGATTGCAGAGTAAAGCCCACAGCCTTTAGGCGAGGACTTGGAGCGTAAAGCCCGACCGTCCCACGGGAACGCCCAAAAGAAAAAGAATCCCCCGAACATTCATCCGGGGGACATTCAGGCCGTCACGTCAATTATAATACAGATTAAGATCATCCGTACTTATCTCCTTCCCGTCCCGGAAAACAAGGCTCTTTTTCTCGATCTCCTTTCCGTTTTTGTAAACGGTCACTACCCACTGCATCGGCTCGTTCACAACGCCGTCCTCTCCGTCCACGACACCACCGGAAACGGCAAACTCGATCGCCTTTCCCGTCGTGCTTAACGTCACCTTTTCGACGGCCAGTTCTTCATCGCTTAGAATCACCGGGCTTGCGAGGCTTTCCCCCGTCGCCCCGTCTTTCAACTGCGTACCGTTGGCGACTACCACGACCGACTTAATGAAGCTGCGGAAATCTCCCGACTGCTCGATCGTTACCTCATACATCGCCCCTTTTCCTCCCGGTTCGTCGTCGTCCTTGCTGCAACCGACGAAACACAATGCCATGCACACGCATACGGCTGACAAATACAAATACTTTCTCATACCTTCAATTATTTAAGTTTATAAATAGATCACGCACCCCAGGCCGACATGGTTGTTATTCCGGAGAATGGAGTTAAACAACATTTCAAACCTGTACTCGGCAAAAAGAGCCACTTTCGGGCTTAGCAACATTTCCGGCCTTATCCCGACCTCGTACCCATACACGAAAGCCTTGCTTTTCTCCAGGTACACAAGATCGCTTTTCGCCTTGGCTTTCTGGTAGCCGATCGTCCCGGCTGCGATCCCCAGGAGCGAGAATTTCCGTCCTTTCAGGGCGTAATAGGCCAGCTCCGGGCCGACCGTCACGGTGTTTGCCTTTACCAGATCCCGGTTTAGATTCCGGTAATTAAGGTTTGCCCCCACCTTGAAAGCCTTGTACACCTTTCCAAAACCGAACGTCCCCTG
Organism: Bacteroides sp. MSK.20.82; assembly: GCF_019052485.1. Taxonomy (NCBI): domain Bacteria; kingdom Pseudomonadati; phylum Bacteroidota; class Bacteroidia; order Bacteroidales; family Bacteroidaceae; genus Bacteroides; species Bacteroides sp. MSK.20.82. The sequence goes on along the minus strand of NZ_JAHQUN010000059.1, from coordinate 21,779 downwards.
CACCTGACTTTCATCCACGATATAGCCCAGCTTCACGTTCATATACTGGCTTCCGATATATTGTGCCCTGCACACGGCCACCAGGCACAAAAAGAGCGATAATACGGCAATTTTTCTCATAACCTCATTGATTTACTTGTATCGTTACATTCTCTTTCACTGGCAGACCGTAACGGCTTGAAACGGTAAACTCGATCACCGCCTGCCCGGTCGCATCCGGCCGGAACGTCACCAGGTTGTTTTTTTCCAGTGCCACGCCCTCGCCCCTTGTCGCATCATACCCGGAAATATACACCCGGCCGCTTCCCTTTACGAACCTGGCCGACGCTTTCACCCCGTAAAGTTCCGTATCAAGCTGCAAATAAAATTCCGCTTCCTCCGATACCAGCATAAGATCCGGCACGTTCTGGAAACGTATGTTTATCTCCGGGCTGGAAACTTTCAGTTTGATGCTGTCGGATCGTGTCACAAGTTCGCTGGCTACCCCCATGACGATATACGCCTCTCCCTCGGTTGCCGGGATAAAATCGAAATCCAGCCGATTGTTTGCCTTGAAATCATATTCAAACGTTTCTCCGGGGCTGTATTCGTTGTTATCCACCAGGATAACGCCGTCCCCGTCCCTGACCTCAAAGCGTGTCAATATCTGATCCCCGTTGTCCGGATCAAGATCCGAGATCGTAAGGGTGCAATTAATGGGCTTCCCCACTACGGCCGTATTGCCGTCTATACTTTTCAGCGTCACGGAAAAATCCCGGCTGACAAGTTTCAGTTCGTCGTCGCAAGACGACAAAAAGACCAAAGCGCACAAGGCGGTAACTAATTTTCTCATACGATTTATTTTATTTGTTCACGATAATACGGTCAAACAGAGCGTTCAGATCCACCCCTTTGCTCCTTAGAAAAGCGATGTATTTCACCACCACGGGGGCGGTTTCCGACTGCTCGATGTTGCAAAGCTGCTGGCGGCTGATCCCCATTTCCTCGGCAACGCTTTTCGCCGTCAGGCTTAGCCTGATCCTTTCTACTTTCAATTCATTACTTAGTTCCATAAATGAAATTTAAAGGGTTTATTCTCTTTTGGTTTTTTATCACCTCATAATGCAAATGATTCCCGGTACTTATCCCGGTGCTTCCCACGAACCCGATCACGTCCCCCTTTTCCACCTTCGCACCTTTCCGGGTGTAAATGAGTGTCAGATGTGCGTATCTGGTCTGAAATCCGAAACGGTGCGTAACGACTACCGTTTTCCCATATCCGGGCGTTTCACCTGCGAACGTCACCGTCCCACTGGCTGCGGCGTGTACGGTAGCCGCATACACCGCCGCCATATCCAGGCCTGCGTGAAACTGCCTTTCACCGCTTATCGGATGCGTCCGGTAGCCGTAACGGTCGGAGATCCGGTATTTCTCTTTCAGGGGTGCGACAGAGGGGACGAAACGGTAAATATCCCCGTCCTTTTGGACGATCCCCCACACCGGGGCGATGTCCCCGTAATCCCCTGCGGTCTGCAACACCTCCACGATCAGCGAACGTTTGTCCTGCGCCCCCACCCGGCCGACAGGGATCAGCGCAAGGATCGCAAGGCTAAATATCCTCCACATTCACGATGTCGCTGTTCTCCAGGTCAAAAAGAACGTGACGGCCTCCGTTCTTCTCGTTGATCTCGATACGGAAAACTTTCTCGTCCGGAATGGTGAACTTATCGAAAGCGATCACGTATTTCATCCGGCCGTTCCCCTCTATCCTGGGCGAATAATTCTCCGAGAACAAAGCCTGCTGATCCACTTCCTGGGATGCGGTCAGCTTGGCCGTTTTCTTGTCGATGATGTAATACCGGATATAATCTATATCATAAGGCAGTTTGCTTTTGTTCTCGATCTCAAAGGTAAACAGGAGCAAGTTATCATATATATGCAGGTTGTTCACGGAGAAAACGATCTTGTTGCGAACGATCCCCTTGTTGAATATCCCCCTTTTTGCGTTATATACCCGGCTCATGACCTGATCCCTTTCCCCGGCCGGGATAATGTTGTCGGTCAGGATCACGTTCGCCTTTTTCTCCGGCCGTTTCTCCCCTATCTCATAGACGAACGCCTCCGGCTGCTGCCGATAATCCACGTTGAACGTGTAGAACTTCCCCCCTTCGGTCGCCAGCGACACGTTTGTCTGCCTGGGAAATTCCTCCACCTTTCCCGTGGCTGCGATCATTCGCACGATATTCTCGGTATTCTCGGCCTTGCTTACCTGTATGCAGGTATCGCCGTAATCTATATAAATCACCTTTTCCGGTGCGATCAGGTGCGTTTGCGACACCTCATTCAGATAGATAGTGTCCGGCCGTATGCTCGACATATCGGGCAGGAAATAGTTCGTATGCTCCAGGCTGTCGGCATAGGTCACGTTAAACGAATAGAAAAAACCTCCCTCGGTCGCCACGCTGACGGTCGTCTGCTTGCTGAAACTTTTCCGGTTGGCCTTTATGCGCAAGATATTAGGCACGCTCTCCGGGTTATCGACGGCCACGAAGTCCGTAACGGCCTGGTTATACTTCACGGCCGAGGGGAATACAAGATGTATCGTCTTGGAATAATTCACTGCGATAGGCAGGCTTTCCACCGGGCGGATCTGCGCCCCGGCCGAGGAAACGGCCAACGCCAGGATAAAAGAACAAATAGCTTTCATTTCAGATATAGTTTATAGTTCGACTTCACGGTGACAACGACCTGGTTGTTCTTCTTCCGGAACACGCTCTTTGCCGCATTGCTCACCGCATTAACCCCCGTACTTAGAACGTCCGTCCCGTAAGAGGTAACGTTCATATCGCTAACCACCTCGTCGGCCGCCTCCTTTGTCGCTTCCGCCTTGATGTTCAAGGGCACATATATACCGGGCAGTCCGTCCCTGTCGTACACGGTCTTTTGCATCTCATAGATGCTGTTCCCGATCCGGACGGATTCAACCGTTATATTGATCCTGTCCTGTGCGAGCTTCACCACCCCGAAAACGGCCGTCCCCTTGTTAATCACCATGCCGCCGGGCAGTTGCATTTCTTGGAGCGTGACAAGTTTTATCACGCTCCCGTTCGTGATCTTCTGATCGCCCGACACAATGGCCTCTATCGTGTTTCCCTTGTTCTCCGGTTCTTCCCCCGAAAAGAAACGTCCTACTGTCCTTTCAGGCTCTTCCTTCTTCGGCGTTTCCTTTTTCGGCCGGGCTTTCGCCGTTCTCCGTTTCATGGCTGCGGCCGCTTTCAGACTGTCGGCTCTCTGGTTCTGCCTTAACTGTTCCTGCAAGGCTATCACTTCCGGATCTTCCCGGTACATAGCTCCCGAACGTTCCCGGTACACTTCATCGGTAAAATTCTCGTACTCCGGCCGTCCGTCCGTATTCATCATATCGTCCAGGGTAAAATCGCTTTGCTGCTGTGCCCTAAGCGAAGTGTTCACGCTCCCGTCCTCTTCCCGGTTGTCCCCTTTCCCGGTCAGTGCCAGCGTAACGGCCAGCACCACCAGCACGAAGATCCCCAGGGATGCGAACAGGATTATTTTTGTTTTCGTGGCCTTATCCATAGTGTTACTTTTTTTCAGGTTCTTGTTCTATCCGGACAATCTGCTGTATAAACTGGTTAAAGAAAAATCCCGTCACGTTCTCCGGAAATTGCGGCGTGGTTCTCACGATCTCCCCTTTCGTCCTGATAAGAAACCTTAGCTTCTGCCCCGAAACGCCGTAAATCGTCAGGGTGGAAGTGAAAGCCACCTTGTACGGCTCATTGTCCCCGGCGATCGTCTGGATGCTGTCTATCTCGCATTTATAGACCGCCCCGTTCTGCACCGCATCAAAATAGGCCTTATCATTATAATACTTTGAGAACACGGCATTCAGATCGTTCTTATTGACATAAAAAGCGGCGTGCGCCTGATTTTTTTTCAGGTTCAGGCGATCGAAGCTGTTAGCGTACCCGGTCGCCTCGGCGCACGTCTTTTTCACCAGGGCAAGAAACAGAGCCTCGCTATCCTCGGCGTGCGTTTTCAGGTACTCGCCGGATCGCTCCACCACGACCACCTTATCCAGTGCCGTAAAATTCACCACCAGTCCCCAGGCCAGCACCAGGACAACCACCACCAGGGCAAAGCCCAGGCACAATTTTAAGTTTACCGCTCCTTTGCGCTTGGCCTCGGCCAGTGTATCAAAATCTTTCAGTATATCGTCTTTATTCATAAGATCAGGATTTAAAACAGTTCACGACAAAATTTCACGCTTTTGGCAAACAGGAAAAGTTTGAACACGAAAGCGAAAAGAAGTCCCAGCATGGTATATTTGTTCTGTCCGCACATGTGCATGATATTCTCCGCAATGATAGACCCCAGGGCGTTGGCTATCAGGAACGCCGGGATCGTCATGTAACAGACAAACAGGTTTTTCAGGTATGCGTGCGTATAATGCCTCGTTTTCTCGTCCATGTAGAGTATTACGGCTATCGGCGTGACGATCTCCAGGAGTATAAGATACAGATACCGGGCTGACGCAAAGAAGAAAAATATATATTTCGTTGCGTACAGGAGTATCGTATAAGCCGCAATATTGAACGGCAGCATGATAACCTCCTGAATCTGCTGCCCTACCCAGTTATGCCGCCTTTGCACGTCCTCGATATAGTCCTTTGTAAAGGTTACGATCGCCTCGTCAATGCTTAGATCCACGTCCTCCTGATAATGGCTTATCAATTCGTTCTGAAGATTTCCAAGTGCCGTTTCCACGATCGTAAAGGCGAACGGTGCGACCATGATAATGGCGAACACATAAATATAGATATAGAACAGTTTGAAGAACTGTTTCATATCGACGGGCTTGTCCCCCTCGCTAAAGGCCTCTTTCCAGGCCGTCACGAACTTTTGTATCACGATGATAACGGCGATAAAGGAACAAAGGGCGATGATCCCCTGGCTGACGCCGTTCATCTTGACGGCCTCGTATGCGCTAATCACATTGTCGATCACTTCCATAGGCTCACTTCTTGGCTGTTGATTTCAGGGCTGCGATCCGTTTTATAGCGTCATTGACCGTATTAAACCTCGCTCTCTCGTCGAGCATCTTGTCCCGGTTCTCTTTCAGCTTGTTATCCAGATCCACGATAATTTTTATCCTCTCCCCGTCGGTCATGCTCACCGAGGGCGATATGATCGTCCGGATCAGGTCAAAGGAAAGCACGCTTTCCTCCATGATCTTGTTCAGCACGTTCGTATATTCCCCGTATGCCTCCTGTCCGGTAAACACGTCCGACCGGGTGCACTCTTTCGCCGCCAGTTCCAACATTTCCCCCTGCATGGAAAGCACCTGCAACACCATTTTAGAGTTTTTGATAACCCCGTTCACCTGCCGGTACAGATCCAGGCTCTTAGTCAGTATGTCCCTGGATTCCCCCAGCACTTGAAACTGTTCGTATGCCTGTTTAAGTTCTTTCGCCCAGGTTATCTGCGATAGCTGCGTCAAGGCCGGATCGGACACCACCCACTGGCCGAACGCCGTACAGTAAAAGCACATCATCACAAGCAAACTACATAGACATTTCCGTTTCATAACTTTTCTGTTTTAATTGTTTATACTTCTCTATGGCCGTTTCCATGCTTCCGGCCTCCTTGTAAATCTCCTGCAATTTGTTCCATTTCTCGCCGTCGGTCTGGAATGCAAGCAATTTTTCCGGTGAAAGCTCCAGGCGTACCACCGTTGCATAACTATCCATAAACCGGATGAATATCTCCGAATACGGCCGTACCCCTGAAAAGTCGTTACGGATCGACTTCATCAGGTTTACGTGGCTCCGGTTCTTGATATGGAACGCCTCTACCGTCTGGTCGTAAACGATCTCGTTGGCCGGAAGCACGTATAAGAGTTGCGTATTGGCGATAATGCCTTTCGTGTACTCGTTATCGGGAAGCTGCGCCAATGACTGGACGATCGTACCCACCGCCCCGTTTTCCTTGCGGAGTTTCTGGTAACAGAACGCCACCGTCGAATGTATGTCCGCACCTGAAAAGGTGTCCTTTATAGACTGGCTTTCTGCGTACTCGTCAAAGATCAGCATCCCCCTGACGGAACGATCCGAAAGGATCTTGTTCTCTATCGTATCGAAAAGGATTGTCATAATGACGGAAATCAGGAACGGATCTTTCTTTATCTTCGTCAGCTCAAAGACGATAAAATCCCGGTTCTGCATATCGTTCTCCAGTGGGGACGGCTTGCACACGTTCTCATAAAATCCCCCCGGCATAAATTCCGAACACACGTGCAGGAAGCTGTCTATATCGAAGTATTCCGGCAGGATATTCAAACGCTCATACAGTTTTTTCCCCTCTCTTTGGACGTACCTGTAAAAGTCCGGGAAACAATGGCCGTCGGGAATATCCTCGTAATAACGGCAAATGATCTTTGTCAGCGAAACAACTTGTTTCGTGTCCTCCATGATCGCCTTAGACCGCCAGAATTTAAGCACCAGGTTTACAAGCGTCTTTATCTTCTCGTTGTCCGGCTGCTTCCCGGCCGTATAGAACGGATTGATCCCCAACGGGCTGCTGCCGTCATAATCAATATGCAGCGACCTGTCCGGGTACAACTGCGAAAGCTGGTAAAAGCTCTTTCCGAACTCGACGACGATCTGTTTATAATTCTGCTCGATGTTCTGCTGGATGATGTTCAACGACGTAACCGACTTTCCCCCACCCGTCGATGCGACGATAATCATGTTACGTGCCGGAATGCGTTTCTTATCTGCGTCCCAAACGTCCTTTCGAATCGGTGTTTGATACAGCCGTTCGTTAAACAAGATCCCCTCCTTGTCGCTGCGGAACGTAGAGTAATTGATCCCCATGCAGAGCGACGAATGCAGATCCGAAAGAAACAGGTAGTCCGGATTCAGGTTGTTTTCCCGGCCGATGATCGAGCCTATAAAGATATTATAAAGCCCCTCGTAACTTGGAATGTAATATTTAAACCCGGCGTTCGTGAAAATCATTTTTACCTGTTCCGTCTGTCGGTTCAGGATCGTTTCGTCATCCTCCAACAGCAACACGTTCAGGTGCGTTTTGCAAAGCACGTTTTCCTCGTTGATGATCTCCTGCTCATACGAGGCCAGGCCGTCATAACGGCTTTTTATGGCCTTGTCAAACTCCCGGTAACGGCCGAACAGCTTCACCCTCTCGGCCAGTTCCTCCCGGTAGCTTCCCCCGGCGAATTTCCATATCTGGTTTACCACATGGGAACAGGGCACATGAACGCCGATCCTTTCCAGCATCGACATATAAAGCTGGCTGTTTGCCTCCTGCAAAGTGCTGTCCGTAACATATACTTTCATCCTGTCGGGCAGATACCTTTCATCACAAACGGCAAAGAATATCCCTTTCTTCTGCCCGATCCTTATCATATCGGAACACTGTATATCCCTTAGTCCCTCGTCGTCATGGAAACCGTTCACGTACCGGAAAAGGTGCTGTTTCACCTCGGCCACGTTCAACGGCCGGATCTGCGTGCCACGGATATTCCGGATAATGGAAACTGCACTCTCCACCGATTCCAGAAACTCGGCCAGCCTGTCCCGGTCTGCCTTCGCCAGTTTCTCGCTATACGCCAACGGGTTGGCCTGGTACGCTTTTTCAAGGCTTTGCAGTCCCGAAAGCGTAAAGGACAATATGCAGAAGTGATGCAGGTATTCCCGTCCGTCGAAATACTTCCTTTCGGCCGTCTGTATATAGCCCTCCCCCTCGATCACATATTCCGGCTTGAATTTCCTGCGTAAAAACACGTCCTGCTTATGTATAAACCCGGTTCGGACATACTGGAAAGCCCGGAATAACTCGTTATGCCTTTCCTCCAGATCCGAGCGATCCAGCGAATAGGCCTCCGGCAATTCCAACAGGTAGGAAACGGATATTTCGCCGGATTTGGTAAGTATGGAAGATCCTACCGTATCCAAGATACAGTACGCTTGCGCTGCCGATATTTTCATAAAAAGAGTGTTTACAGGCTGTTTAACAGATCCTTATTCGATATGACAAATACCTGTCTTTTGAACTTGCCGAACTTGCGCTGCATGGAAAGGTTGATAAAGACGATCCGCAAGACCACAGAGGCGAACGCCCCGGCCACCAGCGAAACGATAAAGGCCAAAAAAGATCCCTCCCCACTCATGGCACTTGTCAGGAAGCCCACGACAAAAAGAACAATCACAGCCAGGATAATACAATAGATGCAAAAAAACTTCGTTCTCATTCCATGCACTTTCAGGGGTGTTTCCAGCCCCTTTCTAACCTGGAAGTCCATTAGAGGGACATTTTAAGTTTGCTATTGATAAGTGCGATAACGGCTGCAATGATCGCAAGCCCGATGATGATGTAACCAACTACCCAGAGTAAGTTTACAATACCCTCTTTTCTTGTTCCCTGTCCGTCCCGGTCTATAATCTTATCATAATTCATCACCACACCGATCCCCACTCCCACGATCAGGAGCATGGCGATCACCGGAACGGCATAATCACTAAGGAATGTGTTTACTTCATTTCTGATACCTCCAGTAGCCTGGAGCAAGATAAACAAAGGCGTTTTCATAAGGAGTTTATTTTTAAGTATTTAAGTAAATAAATTCTTATCCGGCCAATCCAAAAACAACCTTTGCTATTGCACTGGAGTTTCAAACTGGAGTGTATTTATACAATTATATTGTACAAAATCCATTCCAATTTGACATAATACACTACTGTTTTAATAAATACACTAATTATCAAACTTTTATAATTTTACCCCTTTTTTATATTCCACAAAAAAGTGTGGAGTTGTCCCACACTTTGTAGAATGTCGCCACACTTCCCTTGTTATTCAATGCCTTGTATATCCCTTATGATCTGCTGGTAATTTTCCTCTATATCCGAGGCCAGTACGGGATGCACGATCGGAAGCGGATCTTCCTTGTCCTCGTACATTTCAAACCTCAAATGAAAGTTCCTCATGTTGGAATGTGCCGCACTCCCCACGAACTCGCCCGATTTCAGGCTGGTAAAGAAATTCGTGTCGTATATTTCCTCTTTCTGCGTGGAAACTGTACGGCTGCGGTTCTCCCCTCCCCGGCTGCTTCCGGTGGTCTTTGAAACCCTCTGCCTCTCCTCTTTTCCAAAAACAAGCGGGTAGCTTTTCAAGGCCTCTATATCCTTTGTCCGGCCAAAGAACTGGTTCCCGAAATTGGATTCTATCGAACTGCGGTCATATTTCCCGTATATCTTCTCGATCTTCGCCGCCGACTGCGTGAGGAAAACGAAACTGCAAAGGTATTCCCTTAGAACGGACGGCAGTTTCTCGAAATCGGCGATCCGGAACGTGGTCGCTTCATCCAGAAAGTAGAAGAACGGCACTTTGTTCGCCAGCGTGAAACGCCGGGACGAAATGGAAAGCATGAGCGATATAACCGGGGAAATCAGGTTTTCGATCTGATAGGCGTTCGATACGACAACCAATTTCGGACATTCCGGATCTATCAGGTTAAAGTCGAAATCATTTCCGGAAAGGACATAACACACCTTTTTTTCGTTGGCGAGCGTGCTTAGACTGTTGGTAAGGCTGCTTAGATAGCTGCTTTGCGTCTTGGGGCTGTCCTTTGCGTCCAGGAATGCCCCGGCCAGTACCCGGCTCTGGTGCTTGCCCTCCAGGAACGACGTTATCCGGACAGTTCCGGCCGAACAAATGAAATTAACGATATGGGGTATCGTGCAAAACTGCGGATAATCGTTATAAAACCGGATCGAAACGCCCCTTAATATCCCCAACGCCCCGTTAAACCACTCGTCCCGTTTGCCGTCCTTTCCCTGGTAGGCGGTCAGCATATCATCCATTAGCTGCAAGAACAAGGTTTCATTCTTCACCACGGAAGGACGTATCGGATTTGTCCGGTGCGTCCGTTCCATATCCGTGAAACTGATCTGGAAGCACCCATAAGGGTAATTATGTTTTTTTACCAGGTGTACGGCTGTCCTTGCCAGATCGAAATCCTTGTAATTATAGACAAATCCGGCAAACCCGGCCTGTATATACTGGCTTAACAAGGGCTTTCCTATGCTTTTGGTCTTTCCGGAGTTCGCCCCACCATAGACCAGGAAATTATCGAACGGATCGGCAAAGGTTATTTTCCTCCCTCCCCCGGCCGACAGTTCAAAACGGTATTTCTGTCCTTTTTGCTGCTGTTTCCCGGAATTTGGAAGCAACAGCACAACAACGATGATCCCCACCAGGCAGGCGATCCCTATAATAATATACATCATCATATCATAACTCTTTAAACGGGTTTAGAAAACTGCCGATCTGTTTTATCAGCATCATTTTTATATTAGCCGGGTTCTGTATAAGGCTGACGGCCTTTTTCACGTTGCCTACAAGCATCCTTTCCGTCCGGAAGCTATCCCCCAGGATCTCGTTTATCAGCTTTTGTTTGGCCTTACCACCGATAAACCCGACCGTCTTGTCTGCGCTTCGGTGCGTTCCCCTTTCCCTTTCCCGGCCTCCGGTATCTTTGGCGTACCCGGTAAAGGCAAGCAAATCCCGGCGTTCCATAAAGAAAGAACTTTCCCCCTTGATGTAGGTATAGTTTCCGGCCTCGTCCCTTTCGATCGTATATCCCCTCTCCCTCATGGCCTTGTTTATCTGCCTTACCGTCCGGTATTCGGGATTTGCCAGGCACTCCCTAAGATCCTCGTTCCTGACTGCGTACCCATGCTTGTATCGGTCTATCAGATTGATCTCATTCTCGTATGCGTATTTCCGGATCGCCGAAATCGGCACATAGGTTTTCGTTTCCCTATCAAACAGTACATCATAAGACACCTCTTTAAGCTCTTTCCTGTATTTCACCGGATCGGGTTCAGGCATGGGCGTTTCCGCTTCGTTTTCCGTTTCTTCCGGATGTGCCTCGCTCCCCGGCGTTTCCTGCTGTGGCTGCTGCGCTTCCTCCTTTGTTTCCGGCTTTCCGGTCACGCTTTTATCCTCTTCCGGCTCGATCGGCACTTTCTGGTATGTCAGGAAAGAAATATTCTTGGCTTCCAGGCCGTTTTCCCGGTAGGCCACGCCCTCCTGCTTGTACTTGTACAGGTTAAACCGTTCGATAATGCCCTCCATGTGGCGGCTCTCCAGTTTCGGATCGGCGAATTTTTTCAGATCCTTGTGCCGTATGCTCACCCGTTCACCCTCCCGTGAAAAGGAATGTACCCCTTTCCGTACCTTATGCGTGTAGCCTTGTTCTTTCATGGCTACGACAATCTGGTTAGCGGACGTAAAACGGTAGTTCTCCAACAGGTTTTTAAGCTCCGGGTTCTTGATCTTCTTCAAGACGGCTTCGGCCGTCGGTTCGCTTTTCACCAGGTTTATTTGATGCTCGTATGCGAACTGCCGGACGGTGGCGAACGATACCGTCGTATGGTTTTGTTCATCATAAACCACTTTATAAGCGACCTCTTTCAAGGCCTTTTCCCCCTTCTGTGCTTCATCTTTTACATATGTCGAGAAACTTATATCCTTTACCTGCAAACCGTTCTCCCTGTACCCGGCCGGGTTCGCCTCGTACTTTGTCAAGTCGAAACGTTCCGTTATGCTTTTTAGCTGCTCGTCAGACAGAGGTTGTTCGAACGCTTTCAAGAGCCTGTGTTCAACCTGGAACACTTCACCCTCCCGTGAAAAGGAATGCACCCCCTTCCTTACCTGGTGCGTGTAACCTTGTTCCCTCATGGCTGCGACGATCTGGTTTGCCGCCGTAAACTGCTCGTCCTGCAATATCCTTTTAAGCTCCGGGTTCGTGATCTTCCCGATCTCGGCCGATACCTGCGGACGTACATAAGTTTCCCCCTCTTTGGCCTGGTAATCGAATTTCCGGTTAAAACATTCCTGTACCCTGACTTTCCAGCCCTCATGTGAAAAACCCCGTTTCACCGTCCCCCTGCCCTCCAGTTCCCAGGTGTTCCCGGCCGATTTAGCCCCCGGAGAAAGTTTCACTTTCCCGTCCAGGCTCTTGCGTGAAACGATTACGTGAACGTGTAAGTTCAGACCGGGTTTAGGCTCTCCGATCCTGGTGATCCCCTGTTTCACCTCTTCATCTTCCGGATGATAGGATCGTTCCGTTTCCACACGTGCGTAATACATGAGATCCTGGCCTCCCCTAATATTGTCCCGTCCGAAGTTCAAGGCGTATTCATCCATAGCCGAACGGGTGAACGCCTCCAGCTTTTGGAAAACCTCTTTTTTCTCCTGTGGTGTAAGTTCCTTAAAATCGTCCACTTTCCGGCCGATAAGGTGCATTTGTTCCGACTGCGACGGATTGAGCGAAAGCATGAAGAATTTAGCGTCGTTAGCCCCTAACGCCTTTTTGTTCCCGTCTATATCCATAATTACCCGTTCGGGTGAAATATCCTGCTCCGTATGGGAGAAAAAACGCTGTCCCTCCCCCGTTTCCTTTTCCAGATAACGCACCAGGTCGTGACAGCTTCCCGTATTTCCGCTTTTCACGTCCTCGGCCGGGTGTACTTTGGCAAACATAGGCTTATCTCTTTAGTTCGTCCTTTAACCTTTTCACCCACATATCCAGCGTATTACGGTCTATCTCATAAACCGTATCGTTGAATGTCGGTATCTTCTTCACCTCGTCGATACGCTCCACGATCTCCAGGATCTTGTGCGTATTGCATCCGACGGCCGGAGTTCCTTTCTCCTGCCGGGCTATTTCGAGATCCGTTTGCAGTTTCCTGGCCTTCTCCCGGTTTTCCCTGGCTTCCTGTTCCAGTTGCTTGGAACGCTCCAAAAGTTCCTGTACCTGTGAGATGTGCATATATTCGTCCGGATTGTCCCCCGGCGTTTTCACTTCCCCGACAAGCGACAAAAGGAGTTGTTCGATGTTTTTCAGCCTTACGTTAGTGGATTTCTCAATGCCCCGGACAACTTCGATCACCCGGCTTGCCTGCTCTTTGGCCGCAATGTTCGGCGGCATTACATTCGACTGCGGGGTGATCCCCGTTGTTTCAAAATAGAGTAACATTTCGGCCACGAACGCATCGTGCGATTTGTTTCCTTTCAGCATATCAAGCCTAAACCTTGTACTCTCCTTTATACGGATAGACGTATCTTTACTTGTTGTTGCCATAATTTCACGTATAGGGGTTTGCATACATAAATATCGGCTACAATATACTATAATTCAATGAATTATCAAAATAATGTATGCAATATGTATGCAATTCGCATACATATAAACAAGTAAACAGTTATATATCAGTGATTTAGAAAATCAGCATTGGACTAAGTCCAATGACTGCTTGCTCACTTTGGTAAACCGTCGTTCTCTCTCTCCTTGCTTCGCTCGTCGCTCCTGGAACGCTCCGCACGGCTTCGCTCCAATACATCAGACACCCAGCCCCCAAAATGCACATTACAAATGTACACCGCCCCCCAAAAAAGTGTACATTTGTAAAACGGCGGCAATCGTTCCGATCACCTTATATTTTACAACACAAAAACAAAATTTTACACATTTTAACGCGCGGAAAAATCGCACTAAAGAAACGCTTCGCTCATTTTTTCTCCGTTTCTCATTTTCCGTTTTCAAAATGCACATTTTCCAGCCGTTTTTGAAGCCTGTGATTCCCTAAGATTTTCCTTCTTTGTGAGAATAGTCTTTGTAGAGGTTCTTTGTAAGAAAGCGTTTTTTCATTTATAATTAACTGAAATACAAATCGTTATAAGTGAAAAGACACAACCTAAAATACTCATTTTACTAAAATCCGAAGGGGGAAAATACTTATTTTACTAAAATTACCCCCTCCAATAAATACCCATTTTACTAAAGGTTACAATAAAAAGTACTTGGTATTTTTTGGCGGTATCTTTTATTTCTTTAACTTTGTCCCGAACTCAAAAAAAAAAGCCTATGGCGACCAACGACATCACCCTCTATATTCCTCCTACGGAGGAAGAAGTAATGTTAATCCAGCCGAATAACGTAACATTCGGCCAGTACTCTGTGACCGAGTGGCAAGAAAACCTCCTGACGCTCATAAGCGACCAGATCCAGCAACACATGACCAGGGAAAAACAACTGCCTAAAGACCTCTTTAACCAGCCTGTCGTCGAGATCAAATGCGACGAAGCCGGGGGGAAGAACAACAAGAGCAAAGTTCTGAAAGAGGCTATCGCCATGATGCGGAAAAACTTTTCCTTTCGCTGGGTGCATCCCAATATCCACCAGACGGTGGAAACGTTCGGGGTGGTGATAACGACGGTACACAACATCAAAGGCACAAACCGGGTAGCCCTGACGCTCAACCCCTGGGCGATCCCTTTCCTGCTCTACTACGGTACGGGTGTCGGCGGTACAAGGTACGGGAAGAACATCGCCTTAACCCTCCGGGGCAATTACACCAAGCGGCTCTACAAGATCATTTGCAGCCAACGGGACAGACGGGAGTATTATTACTCGATCGACCAATTCTGCAAAGACCTGGAGATCCCGGCCTCCTACTCGAATGCACAGATCGACCAAAAGGTTTTAAGGCCTGCACAGACACGAATCAAGGAAAGCGAGGCCGATGTATGGTTCGATTACAAATTCATCTGCAAAACGCCTAAAAAGGGGCAAAAACCGAAAGCCGACACGATTATCCTGTTCATCCATGCGAGAAATCCCCAAGAACTGCGAGGCGACCAGCAACAACAATACTCGTTCGTTTACCGTTGGGTTTACGGTGCTTTAAGCTATCCGAGCGACAACACCCCGGTAAGGGCACTCGACAAGATCCTGGAAAGCGGACGGCTGAAAGACGTGTACGACCGTTGTGCATATTACGACGATAAGGTTTGCAGCGGTGAAATGAGTACAGCCCACGCACAAAATTCACTGGCAAAGATGCTGCGTGAGGATTTCGGTATCAAGGCCAGGGGGAAAAAGAAAGATCCCGACCTGTTTGGTTAAATCCGGAAGATTTTCTATATTTGTGTGCGGCCGGGGTGGTTCCCGTCCGTCTGGGGGCTGACGGCTATTGCACGTCAAGCCTTAAAAGTGGGGCGAATTGACGTATTACGACATCCCCACTTTTTCATATACCCCTATATTGTAATGCACATTACAATAATACTAAAATACTAAGATTAGTATAGACTTATCTTAGTATTTTAGTAAAACGAGTATGCTTGAAATCTGCCTCCGGCGGGGTTTTTACTGGGGGCTTCTGACCTTTGCACTGTTTCCTATTGTTCCGTAAAATCAGTGTCGCACAGTCCGCACCTTAACACCAGCCCGGATTTTCCCCACACGTTACAGCCGCACCCACAGGTGTATTTCTTCCGCTTTCCGCTTTTGCTCTCCCCCTCGTCCGGATCTTCCGGTTCTTCCGTTTCGTCCCCGTCGCTTCCGGCGATGCGGATCGGCCGGGTAGGTACGGCCGCCAAAGTCGGCTTGTACCTAAGCCGCAAGTTTTGCAGATCCTCCCGGCTTAGCGTATTGAAAACCTGCTCGAACTTCCCTCCCGGAATGATATAATGCGTAATGCTCTGGCCTGTCCTTTTGCCTCCGGCCTCCCCGGTGTCGGACGGCATCAGTCCGACCTGGATCATCTTGTCAGCCCATTGCGAATTATGATACCCTCCCCGGCTCGGCCTGCCGAAATCCTCCTGCCACAAATGGCACATTTCATGTACCAGGGTAGAATGCCAGTCCCGATCTTCCCGGTTCATAAAATCGGGGTTGATGCTGATCTCGTGAACGACCTTTTTTTCCTGCCCGTCCCCTCTCCAACGGTTGGCGGCGAAAAAGCCGAACGCCCCACCGTGACGGGACATATTCACGATACATTCCGAAAGCTCACCGTTAAAAATTGCGTCGTTGTAAAACTGATACAAGTCGTCCAACGTCTTAAACTGGATCGTCGTTATCATAAGCCTTTTGTTTTTCAATCTGAATGCAAAGATACGGATATTTTTGTAATGTACATTACAAAAATACTAAAATACTAATATTAGTATAACCGGATATAAAAGATACCCATTTTACTAAAATACTTGAATAAGTACACGTTACGTTTACAAAATACACTACTGTAATGCGCATTACAAAAATACTATTTTTAGTATTTACTAAAAAAAGCGCATCTATCCCAAAGATTATTCGAGAGATTTTTTTATCTTTCGGCCGAAGAATCCCGGAACGGAAATATTAAAAATATCCACGTTCCCAATAAACCATATACGCCCATGTTTCCAAATTACAAAGACTTTCAGATAGCTGTTTACTACACGCTGGGAAAAGCACTTCCCAAGCATATAGAGGAAGTGCAGACGGAGATCATCGAGAATTTCGATATAAAATACAATTCCCCCATGCTCGCACACCCGTTACTGCGTACCCCCATTTACGAGAAAATCATCCTCCGTATATTAGATACAATGGAAGATTTAAAAGAGATCCGCTTTTCCGACGACCGTACCCATGTCGTCCTTACCGGAAGGGGTAAACATCTCCTGGACGAGTACGAGAATGAAATGAATCAGAGGTTGCCTTTCATCATAAGCCGTAAAAAGTTCAAACGTCACACCCAAGAAGAGTTAGCTAAGGCATACCGGGAACTCAATGAATATCCCGATTAGTTTTTCTCCCAGGATTGAGCGTACGAACTAAAATACTAAAAGTAGTATCTACTATTTTTAGTAGATGTAGTATCAAACGAAACGTTTCTTTAAGGCGATGATCGGGTTTATCATCGTCTTGTACATTTCCAGGGGTTCACCCATAAGCTCGCACCGGATTAGGTGTATCAGCCTCTCGTCTTTCGGATCTGTCGGCTGCGGCTGGCAGTCCTTTCCCGTCCTGGTCTGATCCTCCAGTTCGGCCACTAAAATATACTGGAGCGTAAAGATGTCGGCCACGGTTTCCACCTCTCCGGCCACCTGTCGGTATAACTTCCGGTACTCCGGCCAACGTTCGGTATCATAGATATTCGCCTCGATATAGGCGTTTATCTGCGGAGTGGTGGCCGTCTGCTCGATTTCCACACCGGAAAGCCTGCGGATCACCTCTATTTTAAGTTTTTTCCCGGTAAACTTCTGTTTCGGCCTTAACCCGTATTGCGGCATTTCCCCCAGGGAGATAAACGGCTCTTTATCCCCCTTTCTCCGGTAAATGAAATATTCCGCTATCATCGTTCGGGGATATTCAAAACGTGATCCACTAACAGGGCTTTGTCCTCCGGATTTGCCTTTATCCAGAACAGCGACCAATTCAAGGCGTTTCCATACTCGTTAATACCGTTTTCCCGGACGGTCTGCCCGGCTGTCGGGGAAATCCCTTTCAGGCATGAAAGCGCATTATTATTGCCAAACATGGCATATCTGTTAAAGGCTTCCAACTCGAAAGGATAAATATCAAACCTTTTCTTTCCCTGGACGACCTGCGCAACAATCCGGCTATCATAGTCCGGATATTTGTCGGGTTCGACCTTAATCCCCAGGTTCTCCAGCAAAGCCCGGTTTATCCGATCGTCCGTCCCCAAATAAAACTGAAAGAAATCCCCGTCATACCCCCTGTATTTGCCTAAAAGATGCGCATACAGTTCCGCATCCACTTTTCCGTAAATACAACTCTTTATAAAATCCTCGTCGATACGGTTTCCTGCTATCGCATTGGAAACAACATCAATAATCTGTATAATCTTCGGTTTGTTCATATTACATTATTTTATCTACAAATATATATCTATCCAATCAAAAAACGCATTATCAGAGCTATGAAAGCGAAACGGAGTGTAGCGGCAAAGCGTTTTTTGGTTCTTTTTGGGGCGAGTGCCAAAAAGAACTCCCCCCGAAAGGCTGTCCCCCTTTCGGGGGATCTTCCTTGTATCATGCCACCTGTTCCGCTTCATCTGCTGCCGTTTCCTCGCTTTCTACGGAGATATTCAGTTTCCCGGCTATCATCTTGACAATTTTCATAGCGTCGGCCAGTACGTTTAAAATGAACTTGGGTTCTTCCCGGATCGCCTTTATCCAGCTTTTCAGATAAGCTGCGTTTTCAGTGCGTATATGTTCGGCTATCCCGAAAAACATTCCTGCCAGGGCTGCGGCGAACTCGGCCGTTAATTCCTCCTTGCCGTATTCCTCTGATCCGAACGGGTGCGCAAGATCCCGGTTCAATCGGGTGGGGTGTCCCGTGGAATGTCCCATTTCATGCAGAAGCGTTTCGTAAAAGCTCTGCATATCGACGAACTGCGAGCGAAGCGGCACTACGATATAATCGGCTAAAGGAGAATAGAAAGCCCTGTCGCCTTGCTGCTCCCGTATCGGGCAAAACCAGCTTTTCGCCTCCAGCATGGCGTCTATTTCGGGGTGCGCCTCTCCGGTTGTCCCGTCGGGCTGCTCTGCCTGTCCCCCTCTGAACTTCTCCCTTAACGCTTCCCATTCTTCCGGCCTCACGTCCGAAAAATTGGTCTGATCCAGGTTAAAGACCGAGTAATATTTATAGGTCGGTATAACGTTGTATTCCTGTTGCTGCTCCCGGCTTAACGCCTTGTATTCCTCAAAGGTTATTTTCTTGCGTGTTTCCTTGTGGTACACGTAGAAAAGGAAGTAATAGACCGGAAACGATTTCGATCCTTTCAGCACGGAGATCCCGGCCTCTTTCGCCTGGTTGAATGTCATAAATACGGGTGTCTGGTACTGGAATTTCTCGCAAAGGAAAAGAAGTAAAAAGGCGTTACCTCCGGCGTACCTGCGTCCTGTGAGGTTCTGCGGAAAGAAATTGCGTGTATTCGCCGCAATGGTGATCCAGGGCTTTTGCCAATTGTCCTCTACCTGCTGGATCTTCTCGATCATCAAATTTGCAAACTGTTGCGCTGCCTTGTCGAAATAATCAGTTTTCATAACTACGTCCCCCGTTCTTTATCCTGGTGGGTGAGCCAGTTCTAAAGGTTGTTATCTCTTTTTCTATACCTCTAATATAGCACTTTTATTTGAGATATGCAAGTATTTAAACAACATTTAACTAACTATTTATCAGATAATTATATGAAAAAGTAGTATTTTAGTATATACTAAATTTAGTATTTACTACCTGATTTTTTCCGATAGTAAACTCCCCACCTCGCACCCTCTCCCCCCCAAAAAACCTTGCGGATGCCTAAGATTCCGATGTTTTTGTATCAAGACAACCTCATTTTGGTTTTTCGGGGCTGTCGGTGTGGTCATCTTGCGTTTACCTTGAGTTCCGAGGGGTTTTTGTATGAGAACACCCCAAACGTTTTTTTCCATAGCACAAGTTTTTTAGGAAAAATACTACCTGGCTTTAGCCAGGCTGGAGATTTTTTCTAAAAGCCGCTTGCGGCTCAACTTGGGATATGGAAAAAGCCGTTTGACCTTTGCAGACAAAAACCCCGGTCAAGGTAAACGCAAGGCGGCCACGCCGGAAAAACTAAAATACCTCTCTCCCCTGAAAGGGGGGTTAAAACCGGGTTCGACAATCGGCTACCGGAGTACCCGGATTGTGCCGATCAGTGAAAAGTCAGGCGGCTTTTATCCGGCTGGCTTCACCGAACGGCTCTATCCGGAAATAGCCTACCTTAATCGGGTGGGTGGGTGTATTCATGCGTTAGGGATTGCAGTGGAAAGCCCACAGCCTTTAGGCGAGGACTTGGAGGCGGAAAGCCCGACCGTTTACGGGAACGCCCAAATCCTCCAAAAGAAAAGCGTACTAATATACTAAAATACTAAAAGTAGTAAATACTACATTCCAGGGAACAAGCCTCTATTCTTTTTAAAATCAATCCAGAAAAGCCATAAAATCCTTGTATAAACGAGATATACTCCCTATATTTGCGTAGTAATCCCCTGTTGTCCCTGTCGCAAGACAAACTCCAGGGTTTTGTTTTTATATACTCCCCCCCTATACGGTAGCGTATGGATCTTTTTCCTGAATCACCTTTTTAATCTTGAACAGCCGTTCTTTGGTTAGCGGCTTTATAGTTTCCGGATCCTCACCGTCGAATGTTTCCCCGAAGATCAGATCGTCCACCTCCAGGCCATGATTAAAATTCTCCCTGATACAGTCCCTTAGCAACCAAAGGTTTTTGAGGTTCACCCAATCGGCCGTTATGTTCCTGATCCTTCTAAACATGATTATCGCAGTACGAAAATAATGCCCCACATGATCGTAATCATGGCAAACCCGTTTATCCAGATAATAAACATCTATTTCCTGGTTTTCTTCATCCTCCGCGATCCGGCAAAGGCAGAACGGGATCTGCTCCAGTTTATCCCATTCGATATATTCCGTTGATTTCATATTGTCATTATTATAAATATCATTACTTGACCAATGATGCGATTACTTTCGTAAACTCCGAAATATCCCCCTCCACGCTGGCCTTTTCCAACGCTTTCATATATTCTTTTCTACGCTCCACCGGAACAACCGTCCAGTTATAGCCTCCAGACGCAAGCATGGCGTTCAAGACGAACCGTCCCATTCTCCCGTTCCCGTCCATATAGGGGTGAATATACACGAAAAAGAAGTGTCCCAAGACAGCCCTTACCGCCGGGTGCGGCTCATTCTTCAAGAGATCGAAAAGGACGGGCATAGCGTCCCTGACCGCTTTCGGGTTCAACGGGATATGTTGCGATCCCCGTATATAGACCTGCCCGGTACGATAACCCACAAGATCCTCCCTTTGCAAGATCCCCACCGTAACGAACGGCATCCACATCTGCATATACCAGACCGGATGATCCGCCCTTACCGCTTCCCCTGCGTTCTTTCCTTTCAGTATATCGGCGATCGTCCCCCTGACAGCCTGGAACGCCTGGTAATACCCACGTGCCACCAGCGCGTTTTTATGCTCCTTATCTTCTTCCTCCGGCTTCCAGTTCCCGACACGCACTTTCTCGATCAGTTCCGGGGAAACCCTATATCCCTCGATCGAGAGAGAATGATAAGCGTCCTCCGAATACTTTTCATCGACGGATCTCAAATACCCCTCCACGTCATCAATCTTTCCAGGGGCTTCGGGAAACAGTTCTACAACCTTATCCCTCATGTTCTCCCACATCAGGCGCAAGCGTGTGACGTAAGGCGACACCTCATAAACAAGGGGCGTTCGTGGCTGATCCTCGAACGGATCTTCTTCTCTCACGTCATACCCGAACCCCCGCATCGTGGAAACGATGCTGTCGGCGATTTCGCTGTTCCCGATGTTCCGGAACGCCCCGGCTATTCTTCCGGCACGAAGCGAAGCCCCGTTTTTCGTCAGTACCTTTAATATATCGGCAGCGTCCCGTATCATGGCCAGGCAGGTGCGGGCCGCGATCTTCTCCACCTGGAAATATCTCGGCGTGGTATATACCAGGGCTTCGGCAAGCGGATAGAGATTAAGGCCGTATTCCGGCTCTTTATATACCTGATCCGGGATCTCGCTTTGAAACACCAAAAGCGAGGTATCATACATCAGCTTTTGCGTGTTGTTATGGCCTTTCGGCGATTTGATAACCACCTGTACGGGCACGGTCGTTTTCCCCGAATACAGATCCAACGACTGGTCGGCCGTCAAACACCACCGTTCCCCCAGCCGGACGGCCGCATATTTCGCAATAAAATACCAGAATGAGGTGTACCAGACCGTCGTATCCCCCTCTGTTCCCGGCCTGGCCGCAATATACCAGCCTTTCATTACTTCCTGCAACCAGCCGTTATCCAACAGCCGGGTTAAATGCGTCCTCCCTATCTC
>NZ_JAHQUN010000058.1:0-28500 GCF_019052485.1 Bacteroides sp. MSK.20.82 | reverse complement strand
CAACACATAGCAGCTATTAGAGATAAACAAGTCAACCATTATTAGGGAAGTACAACCTTAACCTGTAAACAAGGTTTGACTAATATATTTTGTTCGTTTCATATTTTCGTTTCACGTCCGTGATCTGTTCGGTTCACGTATGTGAGCTCAATAGTTTACGTACGTGGACTGATGGGAGCATGTACGTGAAACGATTTATTGTTACTGACGGAATATATTAATCATGCCTGCATAATAGCATAATGAATCGTTCATTTGCTGTTGTTCCCGGGAGCTTATTCTTTCATAGTTGATATGGGGCTGACTAAAAAGTCGGTAGTATCTTAAATCTTCTCCTTCCCGAAGGGAGGGGAATTGGAGATACTACCGACTTTTTAGTCAACCCTGACGACTCAGGTATTAACGCCTGATATTCCGGATGAAAAAAGACAAGATAAGATTATAAAAAGAACCATAAACCGTATCTCATGAATAAACAAACTTCGGGTGCGATTGCCTTGCTTCCGAGATAATTGCGTGTAAGAGGTGCTGTGCCAAGAAGGCGAAAGGGCTTCCTGGCTTCTTTTTTCAACATTTCTTTTTCCATTCTTGCATTTATGCGCTAAAATTTATAACTTTCCACTCGAAAAGGCGTTGAATGAAGAAAGGAGGATGGCTTATGAAGAAAGGATATATTTTGTGGTTGCTGATAAGCGTGATTAGCCTTCCGGTAGTTGCGCAGAATATCATTTATTCAAACTTGAAAGAGTTGATGGTTCAAGATGGCGATACCCTTGCAGTGTTGCGAGTAGAGAAGCGTTCCAGAAGCCAGATTCTATTGACAGGCGGGGCTGACTACCGGATAACGGCAGGCAATGATGAATCTATGTGCCGCCAGTTGAAGAAGCGTTGTTTTGCGGTGCGTACTTCTGAAGGAGACTTATTTATCAACTGTCGTAAGTTGCGTTATAAAAAGATGCGTTTCGGGGCGTGGTATGCTCCGGCTGTTCAGTTGGGCAAAAATATCTATTTCTGTGCGATGCCATTAGGGTCGGTTATCGGTGGGACATTTGCAGAAGAAGATGATGTGAAACTGGGCGGAAATGTGGGAGATGCTCTTGCTGCTTCAAGTCTGGTTACTAAACGAGTCTGCTATGAGTTGAACGGTGAGACCGGAAAGATTGATTTTGTAGGAAAAGAAAAGATGGCGCAACTGCTGGAAAAACATCCGGACTGGAAGAAAGCCTACCTTACAAAAGACAGTCAGGAAGCGAAGCATACCTTCAAGTATCTGCAAATGCTGTGTGGTGAGCAGCAGAAAGAATAAATAATACCTTTCTGATAATAAATCTACCAAAACCTTTGTCTTTTCTCTTCTTTTTTTCTATATTGCGAAGAGTTATAGAACTGTATTGCTTACAGTTTGTAATCCTTAATTCTGCTTATTATGAAGATAACTCTTGGCAACACGTTACCTCCCTACCCAGCTTTCATAGAAGGTATCCGGAGGGCCCCCGACCGTAGTTATACGCTTACGCCGGCGCAGACAGCTACGGCATTGAAGAATGCGCTGCGCTATATCCCCTTGGAATTGCATGAGCAACTGGCACCTGAATTTATGGAAGAATTGCGTACCCGTGGGCGAATTTACGGATACCGCTTCCGTCCCGCAGGCGATCTGAAAGCCAGGGCGATTGATGAATATCGTGGCAAATGTGTGGAAGGCAAAGCCTTTCAAGTAATGATTGACAACAATCTCTGTTTTGATATCGCGTTGTATCCCTATGAACTTGTTACTTATGGTGAAACCGGCCAAGTTTGTCAGAACTGGATGCAATACCTCCTGATCAAGCAATATCTCGAAGAACTTACTCCTGAGCAAACACTGGTCATTGAGTCCGGACATCCGTTGGGACTGTTTCGTTCCCGTCCCGATGCTCCCCGCGTTATTATTACCAACTCTATGATGATAGGTCAGTTCGACAATCAGCACGACTGGCACATTGCCGCACAAATGGGAGTTGCCAACTATGGGCAGATGACGGCGGGCGGCTGGATGTATATCGGTCCGCAGGGTATTGTTCATGGCACTTTCAATACATTACTCAATGCCGGACGATTGAAACTCGGCATTCCGCAGGACAAAGATTTGCGTGGTCACCTCTTCGTATCTTCCGGTTTGGGAGGAATGAGCGGGGCACAGCCAAAGGCAGCCGAAATAGCCGGAGCAGCCTCTATTATAGCCGAAGTCGATAGCTCCCGTATCGAAACACGTTATCGGCAGGGATGGGTAGGTCATGTCACACAAGACTTGTCGGAGGCTTTCCGTCTGGCAAAAGAAGCGATGGAGCGTCGGGAACCTTGCTCGGTAGCCTATCATGGCAACGTCGTCGATTTGCTGGAATATGCGGAACGTGAGCAGATTCATATTGAACTTTTGTCCGATCAGACCTCTTGCCATGCCGTTTACGAAGGAGGCTACTGTCCCGCAGGCTTGACTTTCGAAGAGCGGACCCGCCTTCTTCATGAATCTCCTGATCAGTTCCGTCGTCTGGCAGACGCTTCTTTGCGCCGCCATTTTGAGGTAATCCGGAAACTGGTGGCACGCGGCACTTACTTCTTCGATTATGGCAACTCCTTTATGAAAGCGATTTATGATGCCGGAGTGAAAGAGATTTCCCGCAATGGAGTTGATGAGAAAGACGGATTTATATGGCCGAGTTATGTAGAAGATATCATGGGACCCCAACTCTTTGATTATGGCTATGGCCCCTTCCGATGGGTATGTCTGAGCGGTAGGCACGAAGATCTGATAAAAACGGACCGTGCCGCAATGGAGTGCATTGATGTCAATCGACGGGGGCAGGATCTGGATAATTATAATTGGATACGCGATGCCGAAAAGAACCGGCTGGTAGTAGGTACTCAGGCACGTATTCTCTATCAGGATGCCGTAGGAAGAATGAATATCGCCCTCCGTTTCAATGAAATGGTACGGCGGGGAGAAGTAGGACCGATCATGTTGGGCCGCGATCATCATGATGTGAGTGGAACCGATTCGCCTTTCCGTGAGACATCGAATATCAAAGACGGAAGTAATGTCATGGCTGATATGGCTGTGCAGTGTTTCGCCGGAAACTGTGCGCGTGGCATGAGCCTGGTAGCTCTGCATAATGGCGGTGGAGTCGGTATCGGAAAAGCGATTAATGGCGGCTTCGGCATGGTATGTGACGGCAGCGAACGGGTAGACGAGATACTTCGTTCGGCTATGCTTTGGGATGTGATGGGCGGAGTGGCCCGCCGTTCGTGGGCCCGCAATCCGCATGCAATGGAAACTAGTGACGC
This sequence comes from Bacteroides sp. MSK.20.82, assembly GCF_019052485.1. Classification (NCBI taxonomy): domain Bacteria; kingdom Pseudomonadati; phylum Bacteroidota; class Bacteroidia; order Bacteroidales; family Bacteroidaceae; genus Bacteroides; species Bacteroides sp. MSK.20.82. The sequence continues at coordinate 25,176 of NZ_JAHQUN010000058.1, read as the reverse complement.
TTTCAATGAATCACATTCGGAAGGGTATCATATAACGATGCCTTATCTGGCTGATGACGAGCTGATTAAAAAGACAATAAAAGAAGCATTGTAATAGAAAGTAACGAAATAGAGAAATAAACATGAATTGGAATAAGATCATCGAATGTGTCCCCAACTTTAGCGAGGGACGTGATTTGGAGAAAATAGACAAGATAGTAGCCCCTTTTCGTGGCAAATCCGGCGTGAAGCTGCTCGATTATAGCAATGATGAAGATCATAACCGTCTGGTAGTCACTTTGGTTGGCGAACCGGAGGCCTTGCGCGATGCAGTCATTGAAGCTATCGGCATTGCTGTTCGTCTGATAGACCTTAACCATCATAGCGGACAGCATCCCCGCATGGGAGCGGTGGATGTAGTTCCTTTTATCCCGATCAAGAATACGACGATGGAAGAAGCCGTCGCCCTGTCGAAAGAAGTAGCCTCCCGGGTGGCGGAACTATATAATCTCCCTGTCTTTCTATATGAAAAGTCCGCGACAGCCCCGCATCGGGAAAATCTGGCTTCCGTCCGTAAAGGAGAATTTGAAGGAATGGCGGAGAAAATCAAACTTCCCGAATGGCAGCCCGACTTCGGACCTGCCGAGCGTCATCCCACTGCCGGAACGGTAGCTATCGGTGCCCGAATGCCGCTGGTTGCTTATAACATCAATCTGAGTACCGATAATCTTGAAATAGCCACGAAGATAGCAAAGAATATCCGGCATATCAACGGCGGTCTCCGCTACGTCAAAGCAATGGGGGTGGAACTGAAAGAACGGAATATCACCCAAGTATCCATTAATATGACCGATTACACCCGCACCGCCCTTTACCGTGCTTTTGAATTGGTGCGTATTGAGGCCCGCCGCTATGGAGTGACGATTGTTGGTAGTGAGATCATTGGTCTGGTGCCGATGGAAGCGCTGATAGATACGGCTTCCTATTATTTGGGACTGGAGAATTTCTCCATGCAGCAGGTGTTGGAAGCGCGTATCATGGAATAGCACCCGGAGTATTAAAATAATGTGCGTCCGATATAAAGCTGCTGAAACTTATATCGAATTATGATTGAAATAGTAAGAACCGAATAATAAAAGATCAATGAGTGAAAACCTGATTATATTCAATGCCCGTATTGTCACCCCGACAGGAATCTCCGCCCGTAAAGGTGCGGAAATGGGACAACTCCGCATCATAGAAAACGGAACGGTAGAAGTGACCAAAGGCATCATCACTTACGTCGGCGAGAGTCGTGGCGAAGATCGTGACGGCTACTACCAGCATTACTGGCATTACAACGCCCGGGGACATTGCCTGCTTCCGGGCTTTGTCGATTCGCATACCCATTTTGTTTTTGGCGGAGAACGTTCCGAAGAATTTTCATGGCGGCTGAAAGGCGAAAGCTATATGTCCATCATGGAACGTGGCGGAGGGATAGCCAGTACCGTAAAAGCTACCCGGCAAATGAATTTCCTGAAACTTCGCTCGGCAGCCGAAGGCTTTCTGAAGAAGATGAGTGCTATGGGAGTCACCACGGTAGAAGGTAAAAGCGGTTATGGACTCGATCGGGAAACAGAGCTGCTGCAACTGAAAATAATGCGCAGCCTGAACAATGACGAGCACAAACGTATCGACATTGTATCCACTTTCTTAGGAGCCCACGCCCTTCCCGAAGAGTATAAAGGAAGAGGAGACGAATACATCGACTTTCTGATTCGTGAAATGCTCCCCGTTATCCGCGAGAACGAACTTGCCGAATGTTGTGATGTCTTTTGCGAACAAGGAGTTTTCTCTGTCGAACAGTCCCGCCGTCTCCTTCGGGCAGCCAAAGAACAAGGCTTCCTGTTAAAGCTCCATGCCGATGAAATCGTTTCCTTTGGTGGCGCTGAGCTGGCTGCCGAACTGGGCGCTTTGTCTGCCGATCATCTGCTTCAGGCTTCCGATGCCGGAATCCGTGCAATGGCCGACGCAGGAGTAGTAGCTACCCTGCTGCCTCTGACGGCTTTCGCACTGAAAGAACCTTATGCACGCGGTCGTGAAATGATTGATGCCGGCTGTGCCGTGGCACTTGCCACAGACTTGAATCCGGGAAGCTGTTTCTCCGGTTCCATCCCGTTGACCATTGCTTTGGCGTGTATTTACATGAAACTTAGCATCGAAGAAACCATCACTGCCCTGACACTGAACGGAGCTGCTGCCCTTCATCGGGCAGACCGGATCGGAAGTATCGAAGTAGGCAAGCAAGGTGACTTTGTCATACTGAATTCGGACAATTATCACATTCTGCCATACTACGTGGGCATGAACTGTGTCATCATGACTATTAAAGGCGGTATGCTATACCCCGTCAATTGATAACTAAAATCATAAAATACCATGTTAGCAGATTTAACCGTAAAAGATTTCTTAGATAAGGTAGCCGGCAATGATCCGGTACCCGGCGGTGGCAGTATTGCCGCTTTAGGCGGAGCATTGGCTTCCGCTTTGGCCACGATGGTGACGAGACTCACCATCGGCAAGAAAGGATATGAAGCCAGTGAAGAAGTAATGCAGCACGCACAGACGCTTACCACCCGATTCCAAAAAGAATTCATCGCCCTGATTGATAAAGACTCCGAAGCCTATGATGAAGTTTTTGCCTGTTTTAAACTTCCCAAAGCTACCGATGAAGAAAAAGCTGCCCGCAGCGCTGCCATTCAGGAAGCCACCAGGCATGCCGCTCTCATTCCGATGGAAGTTGCCCGAAAAGCACTCGAAGTGATGCCCGTCATAGCAGACATCGCCCGTCTGGGGAATCGGAACGCTATTACAGACGCTTGTGTAGCCATGATGGCGGCACGATCCGCCGTATTGGGGGCATTGCTGAATGTCCGCATTAATCTGGGGGTACTCAAAGACAAAGAATTTGTCCAAGAATTGCAAGCCGAAGCAGACCGGATAGAGCAAACCGCCTGCCGGAAAGAGAAAGAATTACTGGATGCCGTCAACCAAGACTTACGCGTATGAGCAAGAATGTGTATCAAATAGGTTCCGGAGAACTGACCTTCGAAATCATCGAACGGATCATCAACGAGAATCTGAAGCTGGAACTGGCTCCCGAAGCCAAGCTCCGCATTCAGAAATGCCGTGATTATCTCGACCATAAAATAGCTTCTTCCGAAGAACCTCTTTATGGCATCACCACCGGCTTCGGCTCGTTATGCACTAAAAATATATCTCCCGGCGAATTGGGAACCTTGCAGGAAAACCTGATAAAGAGCCATGCCTGCAGTGTAGGCGAAGAAATCCGTCCTGTCATCATCAAACTGATGATGTTGCTCAAAGCCCACGCTCTCTCGTTGGGACATAGCGGCGTGCAACTAATCACCGTGCAGCGTATTCTTGACTTTTTCAATAACGACGTACTGCCCATCGTCTATGATCGCGGTTCTTTGGGAGCTTCCGGCGATCTCGCCCCATTAGCCAATCTGTTCCTTCCTTTGATCGGTGTGGGCGACGTCAACTATAAAGGAAAGAAATGCGAAGCCATCAGCGTGCTCGACGAATTTGGCTGGGAACCCGTCCGGCTCATGAGCAAGGAAGGGCTTGCGCTGCTCAACGGTACCCAGTTCATGAGTGCCAATGGTGTATTTGCCATTCTCAAAGCCTTCCGCCTCTCCAAGAAAGCTGACCTGATAGCCGCCCTTTCTCTTGAAGCCTTCGACGGACGTATCGACCCGTTTATGGATTGTATCCAGCAGATACGCCCTCATCCCGGACAGATCGAGACGGGAGAGGCTTTCCGTAAACTGCTGGCAGGCAGCGAACTGATCGAACGTCCCAAAGCGCACGTACAGGATCCTTACTCATTCCGTTGCATCCCGCAAGTGCATGGTGCCACGAAAGACGCTATCCGCTATGTTTCCTCCGTACTGCTGACCGAAATCAATTCCGTCACGGACAATCCTACGATCTTCCCAGACGAAGACAGAATCATTTCCGGTGGAAATTTCCACGGTCAGCCGTTGGCTATCTCCTATGACTTTCTCGCCATTGCTCTAGCAGAACTGGGAAATATCTCCGAACGCCGTGTCTCTCAATTGATTATGGGACTTCGCGAACTTCCGGAGTTTCTGGTAGCCAATCCGGGACTGAACTCCGGCTTTATGATTCCCCAATACGCTGCTGCGTCTATGGTCAGCCAGAATAAAATGTACTGCTATGCCGCATCGAGCGATTCCATCGTTTCGTCCAACGGGCAGGAAGATCATGTAAGTATGGGAGCCAATGCCGCAACCAAACTTTATAAAGTGATGGACAACCTTGAACATATCCTTGCCATCGAACTGATGAATGCTGCGCAGGGCATCGATTTCCGCCGTCCGCTGAAAACGTCTCCGCTGCTGGAGAGTTTCCTGCATGCCTACCGGAAAGAAGTGCCTTTTGTGAAAGACGACATTGTGATGTACAAAGAAATACATAAAACAGTCGCTTTTTTAAAAAGGACTAAGTTAGAGTACTAAACCTCCTTTTTCGCTTTTCGTTAATAATGGTGACTGTTATTGCCGGATAAACGATCGATTCTTATCGATATTTATCCGGCATTTGCCGATTATTCTCCCTCTTACAGCGATAAAACTTTACTTCATATACCGCTATTCCTTACTTTTGCTCCATATTTCCTCTTAACACTTGTTTTCATATACCTCTAATGAATGATAATATTTATCAAATGGGCTATAAATAAAAGGAAACTTGATTTGTTAATTGAGTTTTCTATATATCTTTGTTCCGTTTTTCGCTTTAAATGGTGAAATTATAGAAAACTGAGTCTAACAAAATCTAAAAAGAGTGATGATGGAGCATGGAAGAGACGCGTCCCAAAAGGCGGAGCTGAGAGAGCGGATCATAATGACCGCGACAGAAGCTTTTACTTTGAAAGGTATCAAGTGTATTACGATGGATGACATTGCAGCAGCATTGGGCATTTCCAAACGTACGCTCTATGAGGTTTTTGCAGATAAGGAATCATTATTGAAAGAGTGTATTCTGCAAAAGCAAGCTGAAAGAGACAAATACTTGCAGGAGATATACGAGCAATCCAACAATGTGCTGGAGGTGATACTTGCTGTCTTTCAGAAAAGCATCGAGATCTTTCATCAGACCAACAAGCGCTTCTTTGAGGATATAAAGAAATATCCGAAGGTATATGCGATGATGAAAGACCGTAGTGAAAGTGACTCGGAGAAGACGATGTCTTTCTTTAAGTCGGGCGTGGAGCAAGGTATCTTTCGGTCGGATGTCAACTTTGAGATAGTCAACCTGTTGGTGCGAGAGCAGTTTGATGTGCTGCTGAATACGGACATTTGCAACGAATATCCTTTTATAGAAGTATACGAATCCATCATGTTTACTTATATACGTGGCATTTCCACGGAAAAAGGAGCCAAAGTTTTAGAAGAATTTATATCAGAATATCGTAAAAACCGGGTCGAGCAACAATAATAGGAGTAAGGTTCGGATGACAAACAATTAAGGATCAAATAGAAACGAGTTTATGAACAGATTGAAAAGATTGACAGGCAAGAAAATGCTTCTGACGGCAATGGCTCTCTGTGCGTTTGGCTTTGCAAAGGCTCAGACGGAGCAGACAACGCAGAATACGCTGACATTGACGTTGGACAAAGCCCTGGAAATAGCGTTGGATGAGAATCCTACGATAAAGGTGGCGGCAGAAGAAATTGCCTTAAAGAAAGTTGCAAGTAAGGAAGCATGGCAGAGCCTGTTACCCGAAGCAAGCCTAAACGGATCATTGGATCACACGATCAAAGCGGCTGAAATGAAACTGAACGATATGTCGTTCAAGATGGGGCAGGATGGTACGAATACCGCCAATGCCGGACTGAGCATTAACCTGCCTTTGTTTGCACCGGCAGTCTACCGGGCCATGTCAATGACAAAGACGGATATCGAACTGGCAGTGGAGAAGTCGCGTGCTTCCGAACTGGATTTGATCAATCAGGTAACCAAGGCTTATTATCAGCTGATGCTTGCACAAGATAGTTATGAAGTGCTTCAAGGCAGCTATAAGTTGGCAGAAGATAATTTCAATGTCGTGAACGCCAAATATCAACAAGGTGCAGTCAGCGAATTTGACAAGATCAGCGCAGAAGTACAGATGCGCAGCATCAAGCCGAATGTCATTTCTGCCGCCAATGCCGTGACGCTGGCAAAACTCCAGTTGAAAGTGTTGATGGGCATTACGGCTGATGTGGATATTAAGACTGACGATAATCTGACAAACTACGAATCAATGCTGTTTGCCAATCAGTTGAAAGAAGAAGATATGAGTCTGGAGAACAATACAACGATGAAGCAGTTCGAGCTGAATATGAAATTGCTCGAAAAGAACGTGAAGTCGCTGAAAACGAACTTCATGCCTACTTTGTCGATGAGCTTCTCTTATCAATATCAGTCTTTGTATAATCCGAACATCAATTTCTTTGATTATACGTGGAGCAACAGTTCGTCTTTGATGTTCAATCTGAGCATTCCTTTGTATAGGGCGAGCAACTTTACGAAGGTAAAATCGGCCCGCATCCAGATGCGCCAGCTTGACTGGAACCGTATCGATACGGAGAGAAAACTGAATATGCAGGTAGTCAGCTACCGTAACAATATGACTGCCAGTTCCGAGCAGGTGGTCAGCAACAAAGAAAACGTGATGCAGGCTGAAAAAGCGGTACAGATTGCCGGAAAACGTTATGAAGTCGGTAAGGGAACCGTGCTTGAACTTAACAGTTCGCAGGTATCACTGACGCAGGCACAACTTACTTACAATCAATCAATCTACGATTACCTGGTAGCTAAGGCTGACCTTGATCAGGTTTTGGGAAAACAATAAAGATAGACAACTAAAATTACAACTAAGGAATATGAAAAAAGGTATCCAATTAGTGGCTCTGCTATTGACAGTAGTAATGAGCTCATGTACGGGTGGAAAAGATAAGGCTGCTGTGAAACAGGAAGACGAGAAGCCCAGAGTAAAAGTGGCTGATGTAACAGCCCGTCCCGTAGATCAGATACAGGATTATACAGCGACGGTAGAAGCTGAAGTAAAGAACAACATTGCTCCTTCGTCACCTGTCCGCATCGACCGGATTCTGGTAGAAGTGGGCGACCGTGTATCCAAAGGCCAGAAGCTGGTGCAGATGGATGCAGCCAACCTCACACAGACGAAACTGCAACTGGACAATCAGAAAATTGAATTTAATCGTATCGACGAACTTTATAAGGTAGGCGGTGCTTCCAAATCAGAGTGGGATGCTGCGAAGATGCAGCTCGATGTGAAGCAGACTGCTTATGATAATCTGGTAGAGAATACGTTTCTGTTGAGCCCGATCAACGGAGTAATCACTGCCCGTAATTACGATAATGGTGATATGTATAGTGGCGGAAGTCCGGTGCTGGTAGTAGAGCAGATCACTCCGGTCAAGCTGATGATCAATGTGTCTGAAACCTACTTCACGAAGGTGAAGAAAGGCGAACCGGTAGATGTGAAGCTGGATGTATATGGCGACGAACTGTTCAAGGGAACTATCAGCCTGATCTATCCGACTATCGACGCAACTACCCGTACTTTCCAGATCGAGATCAAGTTGGACAACAAAGATCAGCGTGTACGTCCGGGAATGTTTGCCCGTGCTACCTTGAACTTCGGTACGGCGGACAACGTCGTAGTACCCGACTTGGCTATTGTGAAACAGGCAGGTTCCGGCGATCGCTATGTGTACGTTTATAAAGATGGCAAAGTGTCCTACAACAAAGTGGAGTTAGGCAGACGCATGGGCTCGGAGTATGAGCTGAAATCCGGTGTGCCCGATAACTCGCAGGTGGTAGTGGCCGGACAGGCACGTCTGATAAACGGTACGGAAGTAGAGATCGAGAAGTAAAATCACTATTAAACTAATCACTATAAAGAAATGAGTTTATACGAAGGTGCGGTTAAGAAACCGATTATGACCTCCCTCTGCTTTCTGGCAGTGGTGATTTTTGGTCTTTTCTCTTTGTCCAAGTTACCTATCGACTTGTATCCGGACATCGATACAAATACGATCATGGTAATGACCGCATATCCTGGCGCAAGTGCTTCGGATATAGAAAATAACGTTACCCGGCCGCTGGAGAATACCTTGAATGCGGTGAGTAACCTGAAACATATTACCTCTCGTTCTTCCGAGAATATGTCATTGATTACATTGGAGTTTGAGTTTGGTAATGATATTGACGTGCTGACGAATGATGTACGTGACAAACTCGACATGGTAAGCTCACAGCTGCCGGATGATGTCGAGAATCCGATCATCTTCAAGTTCAGTACGGACATGATTCCGATTGTATTGCTTTCGGTACAGGCCAATGAGAGCCAGGCCGCGCTTTACAAGATACTGGACGACCGTGTGGTTAACCCGTTGGCACGTATTCCCGGTGTGGGAACGGTGTCTATCAGTGGTGCGCCGCAGCGTGAGATTCAGGTATATTGCGACCCTAACAAACTGGAAGCTTATAACCTGAGCATTGAAACTATCAGCTCTATTATCGGAGCCGAAAACAAGAATATTCCGGGCGGTAACTTCGATATCGGTAGTGAGACGTATGCCCTCCGTGTGGAAGGGGAGTTTGATGATTCCCGCCAGTTGGCAGATATCGTAGTAGGTACGCACAATGGAGCGAATGTCTTCCTGCGTGATGTGGCCCGCATCGTGGATACGGTGGAAGAGCGTGCGCAGGAAACCTATAATAACGGTGTGCAGGGTGCGATGATTGTGGTTCAGAAGCAGTCGGGCGCCAACTCTGTAGAAATTTCCCGTAAGGTAGAAGAAGCGCTTCCGCGTTTGCAGAAGAACCTGCCGAGTGATGTGAAGCTGGGAGTGATTGTCGATACTTCCGATAATATCTTGAATACGATTGACAGTTTGGCAGAGACTGTAATGTATGCCTTGCTGTTCGTTGTGATCGTCGTGTTCCTGTTCCTGGGACGCTGGCGTGCGACATTGATTATCTGTATCACGATTCCGCTTTCGTTGATCGCCTCCTTTATCTATCTGGCGATTACCGGAAATACGATCAACATTATCTCACTGTCGTCTCTGTCTATTGCCATCGGTATGGTGGTGGATGATGCGATTGTGGTACTTGAAAACGTGACGACACATATTGAGCGTGGCTCGGACCCGAAACAGGCAGCAGTACATGGAACGAATGAGGTGGCTATTTCCGTAATCGCTTCTACGCTGACCATGATCGCTGTGTTCTTCCCGTTGACCATGGTAAGCGGTATGTCCGGTGTGCTCTTCAAACAGCTGGGCTGGATGATGTGTGCCATCATGTTTGTGTCTACCGTCGCGGCTCTGTCACTGACCCCGATGCTCTGTTCGCAATTACTTCGCCTGCAGAAGCGGCCGTCGAAGATGTTCAAGCTCTTCTTTACTCCGATAGAGAAAGCGTTGGACGCACTCGATACAGGTTATGCGAAAATGCTGAACTGGGCAGTTCGTCATCGTCCGGTTGTGATTGTGGGATGTATTGCTTTCTTCGTTGTCAGCTTGCTGTGTGCGAAAGGAATCGGTACGGAATTCTTCCCTGCACAGGATAATGCCCGTATTGCTGTTCAGCTTGAATTGCCGATCGGTACACGAAAAGAGATTGCTCAGGAACTTTCCGAGAAGCTGACTAACCAGTGGCTGACGAAGTATAAAGATATCATGAAGGTATGTAACTATACCGTAGGTCAGGCGGACTCGGATAATACGTGGGCTTCCATGCAGGACAACGGCTCGCACATTATTTCCTTCAACATCAGTCTGGTAGACCCGGGAGATCGTGATATCTCACTGGAAGCAGTCTGTGACGAGATGCGTCAGGACTTGAAAGGTTATCCGGAGTTCAGCAAGGCACAGGTTATTCTGGGAGGTAGTAATACAGGTATGTCTGCTCAGGCAAGTGCCGACTTTGAGATATACGGATACGATATGACGATGACTGATAGCGTAGCAGCCCGTTTGAAACGTGAGTTGCTGACCGTGAAAGGGGTGACCGAGGTGAACATCAGCCGTAGTGACTACCAGCCCGAGTATCAGGTTGATTTCGACCGTGAGAAGCTGGCGATGCACGGACTGAACCTGGCTACAGCCGGTAACTACTTGCGTAATCGTATCAATGGTGCCGTTGCTTCCAAATATCGTGAAGACGGGGATGAGTATGATATCAAAGTGCGCTATGCACCCGAATATCGTACAAGTCTGGAAAGCATCGAGAACATCCTTATTTATAATGCCAAAGGCGAGTCCGTGCGTGTAAAAGATGTCGGAAAGGTAGTCGAACGTTTTGCGCCTCCTACCATTGAGCGTAAAGACCGTGAACGTATCGTGACCGTATCCGCCGTTATCTCCGGTGCTCCGTTGGGTGACGTAGTGGCAGCAGGTAACAAGCTTATTGATAAGATGGATATTCCGGGAGAAATCACGATTCAGATTTCCGGTTCGTATGAAGACCAGCAGGATTCGTTCCGCGACTTGGGAACATTGGGTATCCTGATTGTCATTCTTGTATTCATCGTAATGGCAGCACAGTTCGAGTCTCTGACTTATCCGTTCATTATCATGTTCTCTCTGCCGTTTGCATTTAGTGGAGTCTTGATGGCGTTGTTCTTTACGGGCAGTACGCTGAGTGTAATGAGTTTGCTGGGAGGTATCATGCTGATCGGTATTGTGGTGAAGAACGGTATTGTGCTCATCGACTACATTACGCTCTGTCGAGAGCGGGGTATGGCGGTCATCAACTCTGTGGTGACATCCGGTAAGAGCCGTCTCCGTCCGGTATTGATGACAACAGCCACGACCGTTCTGGGTATGATCCCGATGGCTATCGGTGGCGGACAAGGTTCTGAGATGTGGAGTCCGATGGCGATTGCCGTAATCGGTGGTCTGACGGTATCTACTGTGTTGACACTCGTCCTGATTCCTACGCTGTACTGTGTATTTGCCGGAACAGGTATCAAGAACAGACGTCGTAAACTCCATCGCAAACGCGAACTGGATGTCTATTTCCAGGAACATAAAGATGAAATTATTAAGAAATAACAGAAAAGAAATATGAAATCAGTATTGATAACATTCGATCAGGCTTATTACGAACGGATCATGGCATTGCTCGACCGTCTGAACTGCCGTGGCTTTACATACCTTGAAAAGGTGCAGGGACGTGGCTCAAAGACAGGCGATCCGCACTTCGGTAGTCATGCCTGGCCCAGTATGTGTTCGGCTATCCTTACGGTGGTCGATGACAATAAAGTCGATCCGTTGCTGGATACACTGCATAAGATGGACTTGCAGACCGAACAGCTGGGATTACGTGCATTTGTATGGAACATTGAACGGACCATCTAGCGTTCGTACAGTGAATCAATAATCGGAAGGGAGAATCTATAAATAATGTAGATTCTCCCTTCTTTTTTCTTGCTTTTCCCTATCTTTGCAGCCTGAAAACGTCCGGCACCGATGAACTTGTGGTCCGGCACCGATGAGGCCTTCCTTCGGCACCGATGAGGAGGTGGCTCGGCACCGGATAAAAAACGAGGACTTAATGAGTGCTTATATCTACTTATAAGATGGAGATTATCAAGAACTACCTGAAATATTCGTTATGGCTTGTACTCATTGTGTTTGCAGCACTCTTTGGGTTGCACTGGCTTCCGGCTATAACGATCGACGGACACACGATGAGGCGTGTCGATCTTTTAAGCGATCTTCGCTATCCGAAGCAGGAAGTGGTGGTGGCCGATTCGGATACCATTCCTTTGCCTCCTGTCGTAAAGCCGGTTTTTGTCGATACCTGTCGTGCGGGCATGACTTGTATTGAAGATTACGGTGACTCTACCCGTCGCGGCATGGCTTCTTTTTATGAAGCGCTCGACCGTACTTCTTCTTCTCATCCGGATCATGACGGGCTGGTGCGTATCGCCGTTTTCGGTGATTCATTTATAGAGGCGGATATCTTTACGGCTGATTTACGTGAAATGCTTCAGAAGCGGTTTGGCGGTTGCGGTGTCGGATTTGTCACAATTACTTCGATGACGAGCGGGTATCGTCCTACCGTGCGGCATACTTTCGGCGGATGGTCCAGTCATGCGGTGACGGACAGTGTGTATTTCGATAAAAAGAAACAGGGTATTTCCGGACACTACTTTATTCCCCGTGAAGGGGCATACGTTGAGTTGAGGGGGCAAAGCAAATATGCTTCGCTGCTTGATACCTGTCAGCAGGCTTCTATTTTCTTCTATAATAAAGATTCCGTTCATCTTACTGCCCGTGTGAATCGGGGGGAGAGTAAGAACTACTCTTTAGGACCTTCGGGCGATTTGCAGAAGATTTCCGTTGAAGGACGTATCGGCTCTGTCCGGTGGACGGTAGATCGTGCCGATTCTACGCTGTTCTATGGCTTGGCGATGGATGGTAAGAAAGGAATCATTCTTGATAATTTCTCCTTGCGAGGCAGTTCCGGCTTATCGTTGCGGGGGATTCCGCAACAAATGCTGCGTCAGTTTAACGAGCAGCGTCCTTATGATCTGATTATTCTTGAATACGGATTGAATGTGGCTACCAAACGGGGGCGCATTTATGATAACTATCAGAAGGGACTGCTCACTTCTATCGAACATCTGAAGAATTGTTTTCCACAGGCGAGTATTTTGCTGTTAAGTGTCGGCGACCGTGATTATAAGACGGAAGATGGCGAACTTCGTACCATGCCGGGAGTCAAGAATCTGATTCGCTATCAGCAGAACATTGCTGCCGAAAGCGGCATCGCTTTCTGGAATATGTTTGAAGCGATGGGAGGCGAAGGCAGTATGGCGAACCTCGTACATGCCAAACCTTCGATGGCGAACTACGATTATACTCATATCAACTTCCGGGGAGGCAAACACCTGGCAGGACTGCTCTATGAAACATTGATATACGGTAAGGAACAATATGACAGGAGGCGTGCTTATGAGCAAGAATAACCTGTTGCTGGGCTTTATCTTGGGGGTACTTGGAACTTTCTTTCTTCTTCCGGCAGGAAAGGCGCAAGACCGTATCCCTGCCTGTCCTCCACTGGGGAAGACCTTGAAAATGATAAAACCTTTGCGGGAAATGAATTGGGCGAATGATACCATCGCCGTGCAGACTTCTTTTCCTTCCGCTTTCCGCGAAACCGGAAGGAATGAAATAATCGACAGCATTGCTCTGCTGACACCCGTGTTTGAACGTCTCCGTCAGGTACGTGCCGGACTTTCCGAAGATACGGTGCGTATTCTCCATATCGGAGACAGTCACGTACGCGGGCACATCTATCCGCAGACTACGGGAACGCTGCTGAAAGAAACCTTTGGTGCTGTCTCTTATACCGATATGGGGGTGAACGGGGCTACCTGTCTGACGTTTACCCATCCGGGACGTATTGCCGAGATTGCAGCCATGAAGCCGGAACTGCTGATTCTGTCCTTCGGAACCAACGAAAGTCATAACCGGCGATATAACGTCAACCTGCACTATAATCAGATGGACGAACTTGTCAAACTGTTGCGCGACAGCCTTCCCGATGTCCCTATTCTTCTCACCACACCTCCGGGTTCTTACGAAAGTTTCCGGCAAAGGCGGCGGAAACGTACGTACGCCATCAATCCCCGGACGGCTACGGCAGCAGAAACAATCCGCCGTTATGCCAAAGATCATCGTCTGCTCGTGTGGGATATGTACGATGTAGTAGGGGGCAAGCGCCGTGCCTGTACCAACTGGACGGAAGCGAAATTGATGCGTCCCGATCATGTGCATTATTTACCTGAGGGATATATCCTGCAAGGAAATTTATTATACCAAGCCATTATTCAAGCTTATAACGATTATGTTTCCCATTGATATTGATTTCAGCCGGTTAAAAGAGGTGCTTACCTACGATCCGCAGGCACCTATGATATTCAGCAGTGGTATCTTCCTTTGGCTGTTTGCCGCCTTTATGATCGTGTACACCTTGTTGCAGCGTCAGTATACGGCCCGTATTCTGTTTGTGACGCTTTTCTCTTATTACTTTTATTATAAGAGCAGCGGCACTTACTTTTTCCTGCTGGCGCTGGTCACGGTTTGCGACTTTCTGCTGGCGCAATGGATGGACCGTACCGAAGGACGCTGGAAGCGTAAAGGCCTGGTGACTCTGAGTTTGGGAGTCAATCTGGGGCTTCTTGCCTACTTTAAATATACTAATTTTCTGGGTGGAGTGATTGCCTCGTTGATGGGAGGAGAATTTACGGCGCTTGATATATTCCTGCCTGTAGGAATCTCATTCTTCACTTTCCAGTCATTAAGCTATACCATTGACGTTTACCGGAAAGACATCAAGCCATTGACCAACATACTGGATTACGCGTTTTATGTATCCTTCTTTCCGCAGCTGGTGGCCGGACCGATTGTGCGTGCCCGTGACTTTATTCCGCAAATCCGGAAACCGCTTTTCGTTTCTCAGGAGATGTTCGGACGGGGGATTTTCCTTATTCTCTCCGGTTTGTTCAAGAAAGCAATCATTTCCGATTATATCAGTGTCAACTTCGTGGAGCGTATCTTTGATAATCCGACCCTTTATTCCGGTCTCGAGAATCTGATGGGAGTATACGGATATGCTTTGCAGATTTACTGTGACTTCTCCGGATATAGCGATATGGCTATCGGTATCGCTCTGCTGCTGGGCTTTCATTTTAATCTCAACTTTAATTCTCCTTATAAGTCCGCCTCTATTACTGAATTTTGGCGGCGTTGGCATATCTCATTGTCCAGTTGGTTGCGCGATTACCTGTACATATCCTTGGGAGGAAACCGGAAAGGTAAGTTCCGGCAGTATCTGAATCTGATTATTACCATGTTTTTGGGCGGATTGTGGCACGGAGCTTCCTGGAACTTTGTGCTTTGGGGAACATTTCACGGCATCGCTTTGGCGGCGCATAAGATGTGGATGTCCATCACCGGTCGTAAGAAAGGGGAACAAAGTCATGGCTGGCGTCGTGTATTCGGCATCATTATCACTTTCCACTTTGTCTGTTTCTGCTGGATATTCTTCCGTAATGCTGATTTTCAGAACTCGATGGATATGTTGAGACAGATATTCACCACTTTTCGTCCGCAGCTTTTTCCACAATTGATCGAAGGATACTGGCGCGTGTTTGCCTTGATGCTGCTCGGCTTTCTGCTTCATTTCACTCCGGATAGTTGGGAGAATGCTGCTTGCCGTGGAGTCATTCGCTTGCCGTTCTTAGGGAAAGCTCTGCTGATGGTGGCTCTGATTTATCTGGTCATTCAGATGAAGAGTTCGGAGATTCAGCCGTTTATTTATTTCCAGTTTTAGCTTTCTTTCCACACAGTTTTGTTCATTACCATACGGTTTTGAGCTAAATGATAGTCGGTTCTATCTTCAATTCTCCTCCTTCGGGAAGGAGGAGTACCCGTAGGGGGAGGTGGTAGGTGAATACATAATCCTGTCATTTACAAAGAAATAGGTATAAACATTGTTTTTCCTACCACCTCGGTCTGCGACCACTCCTCCTTCCCGAAGGAGGAGAATGGAGTTACTATTGTGTACTACTGTTTGATTCATTCCTTTGCAGTTATGAACAAATCTCTATGCAATCTGTATTTTAGTCTATGGACATATGTAATATTTTGCACTAGCTTTGCCACGAACAGATAAATAGACATACTATGAGACATAGAATCCTCTTTTTCTTTTTGGCTTTTATCGGAATAAGCCAGTTCGTGACATCGTCTGATGTCCGTAATAAATATAACTTCAATTCAGACTGGTTGCTTAATGTGGGCGATGTTCCCGAGGCAAAGCAGCCGCGTTTTTCTGATTCGGAGTGGAAGAAAGTGACTTTACCGCATGCCTTCAATGAAGATGAGGCTTTCCGCCTGAGCATTGATGAGCTGACCGATACGATTATGTGGTATCGGAAACATTTCCGTCTGCCTGCCGACAGCAAGAATAAGAAAGTTTTTGTAGAGTTTGAAGGAGTCCGTCAAGGGGCGGATTTCTATATAAATGGTCAGAATGTCGGCCTGCACGAGAATGGTGTCATGGCTGTCGGTTTTGATCTGACTCCTTATATTAAGTACGGGCAGGAAAATGTAATCGCAGTCCGCATCGACAATGACTGGAATTATAAAGAACGGGCGACGGGCACGAAATACCAGTGGAGCAATAAGAACTTTAATGCCAATTATGGCGGTATCCCCAAAAATGTATGGCTGCACGTCACCGACCGTCTGTATCAGACTTTACCTTTATATAGTAATCTCAAAACGACCGGAGTCTACATCTATGCCGAAGACATCCGTGTGAAATCGCGCAAGGCCATTATCCATGCGGAATCTGAAATCAGAAACGAATATAACCGTGATAAGCACGTTTCCTATCAAGTAGAACTGATAGACCGTGACGGCACATCCGTCCAAACATTCGAAGGAACAAAGGCGGTAGTGAAACCGGGTGAAACAATCACGCTGAAAGCGGCATCCGAAGTGGATAACCTGCATTTCTGGAGCTGGGGATATGGCTATCTGTATACAGTAAAGACAAGCTTGTGGGTAGATGGCAGGAAAGTAGACGAAGTTGCCACCCGCACCGGATTCCGTAAAACGCGCTTCGGTAAAGGAATGATCTGGCTGAATGACCGTGTCATTCAGATGAAGGGCTTTGCCCAGCGGACAAGCAATGAATGGCCGGGAGTCGGGATGAGCGTACCTGCCTGGCTGAGCGATTATAGCAATCATCTGATGGTGGAGGGCAATGCGAACCTCGTGCGCTGGATGCATGTCACCCCGTGGAAACAGGATATTGAGTCGTGCGACCGTGTAGGATTGATTCAGGCTATGCAGGCGGGAGATGCCGAAAAAGATTGTGAAGGACGTCAGTGGGAACAGCGTACGGAATTGATGCGCGACGCCATCATCTATAACCGCAATAATCCGAGTATCATATTTTATGAATGCGGCAATGAGTCCATCAGTCGTGAACACATGATTGAGATGAAAGCGATACGTGATTTGTACGACCCTCACGGCGGTCGTGCAATCGGTTCCCGTGAAATGCTGGACATCCGCGAAGCGGAATATGGAGGCGAAATGCTGTATATCAATAAGAGTGCGCATCATCCGATGTGGGCAATGGAGTATTGCCGTGACGAGGGATTGCGCAAATACTGGGATGATTATTCCTATCCTTATCACAAGGATGGAGACGGCAGCAATTCTTATAAGTCCACCGTTACCAACAAAGTACAGAAGAAAGTGGATGCCCGTGTCTACAACCGTAATCAGGATTCCTTTACCATCGAAAATATCATTCGCTGGTTCGATTACTGGCGAGAACGTCCGGGAACGGGTGACCGTGTAAGTTCGGGTGGCGTGAAGATAATCTTCTCCGATACCAATACGCACTATCGCGGAGTAGAAAATTATCGTCGTAGCGGAGTAACCGACGCCATGCGTATTCCTAAAGATCCTTTCTTTGCACATCAGGTGATGTGGGACGGCTGGGTAGATACGGAATGTCCTCGCATCTATATCGTCGGTCATTGGAATTATAATGACACGGTAGTGAAACCGGTATATGTCGTATCGAGTGCCGATAAAGTAGAATTATTTCTGAATGGTAAGTCTTTGGGCTATGGTGAACGGGATTATCATTTTCTGTATACCTTCAAAGATATCGCTTTCGTACCGGGCAAACTGGAGGCCGTAGGATACGACGAAAACGGAAAAGAATGTTGCCGTACTCAGTTGCAGACCGCAGGCAAGCCGGAACAGATTCAATTGAGTTTCATCCAGAGTCCCGAAGGATGGAAAGCGGATGGTGCCGATATGGTATTGCTTCAGGTAGAAGTCATGGATAAAGACGGCAACCGTTGTCCGCTGGCAAATGACTTGATACACTTTGAAGTAGAAGGACCTGCTGAATGGCGTGGCGGTATCGCACAAGGAGAAAATAATTATATCCTTTCAAAAGACTTGCCGGTAGAATGCGGCATCAATCGTGCTTTGATCCGTTCGCTCACTACTGCCGGAAACGTCCGTATCACAGCGAAGGCCGACGGATTGAAATCAGCAGAAATCAGCCTTACTTCCTCACCTGTCGAAGTGAAAAACGGTTTGAGTAGCTATATCCCCGGTGATGAACTCGAAGGCAGGCTGACTCGTGGTGAGACTCCGCAGACTCCTTCATACAAGGTCTCAAAAGTGGATGTCGGTATCGTTTCCGCCATTGCCGGAGCCAATAATGAGAATACAGTCAACAGTTTCGATGATAATGAACTGAGCGAATGGCGGAATGACGGGAAGGCAGCTACCGCATGGATTACCTATAAGTTGGAACGTGCCGCACGGGTGGATGAAGTTTGTATGAAACTGACCGGATGGCGTATGCGCAGTTATCCGCTGGAGATATATGCAGGCAAAGAACTGATATGGAGCGGAGATACGGATAAGAGTCTGGGATACGTCCACTTGGATGTAAAACCGGTACTGACCAATGAAATTACCATCCGGCTGAAGGGTACAAGCAAAGAAGGAGATGCCTTCGGCCAAATAGTAGAAGTTGCCGCCCCCGTTGCCAATGAACTGGATTTGTTTAAAGCGAAGGATGGGGACAAGACCGGGCATGAATTGCGTATTGTAGAAATAGAGTTCAAGGAGAACTTGTTGAAATAGTTTTTTTAGGGTTTGTATGACTGGTTTTCCAAGGACCGTCCATCGTACTGTCAGTATAGTGACATCATCTGTCTTCTTTGATCAGAATGTGTCTCCTTTACTGGCAGACTGAAGGACGTTGTTCCTTGATTTCAACCTTTGAATTTAGCAATAAGATGGAACGTTATTAAAATATTTTCTCTTTCTTTGCAATAACGAAAAAAACATTGAACCTTATGGATTACCCATTGAATAATCAGCCGGCTACTGATCGCTACGATCGGATGCAATATAAATACTGTGGCAAGAGTGGCTTGCAACTGCCTCTCATCTCTTTAGGATTGTGGCATAACTTCGGTAGCGTAGATAACTTTAGTGTAGCGACCGACATGATTAAATATGCCTTCGACCATGGCATCACCCATTTCGATCTTGCTAATAACTATGGCCCTGTGCCGGGAAGTGCCGAAACTAATTTCGGACGGATTCTCAAAGAAAACTTCCGGGGATACCGGGATGAGATAATAATCTCCTCCAAAGCCGGACATGATATGTGGGCAGGACCTTATGGCGGTAACAGTTCCCGCAAAAACCTGATGGCAAGCATCGATCAGAGTCTGCGCCGGACAGGACTGGAGTATTTTGATATCTTTTATAGTCATCGCTATGACGGAGTTACTCCGGTAGAAGAAACCATTCAAACGTTGATTGATATTGTAAAGCAAGGGAAAGCTCTGTATATCGGAATTTCAAAATATCCTCCTCAGCAAGCGAGGATTGCCTATGAAATGATGGCAAAAGCAGGCGTTCCTTGTCTTATCAGCCAGTATCGTTATAGTATGTTCGACCGTGCGGTTGAGGCTGAAAGCCTTCCTCTGGCTGCCGAATATGGTTCCGGCTTTATCGCCTTTTCTCCTTTGGCGCAAGGATTACTGACGGATAAATACCTGAATGGTATCCCCGAAGGCTCACGTGCGGCACGTCCTTCCACTTTTCTGCAACGCTCGCAAGTGACGCCTGAAAAGGTGGAGGCTGCCCGGCAATTGAATGAAATCGCCCGTCACCGTGGACAGACGCTGGCGGAAATGGCTTTGGCATGGGTGCTGAGAGACGAACGGATGACATCGGTCATAGTAGGAGCGAGTTCAGTGAATCAGCTGGCAGACAATTTGCAGGCTTTAAACCAGTTGGAATTTACTGCTGAAGAATTAAACGGGATAGAACGAATACTTAACTTACATAGGGCTTAATCTTTTTGTACAATTCTATCTTCGCGTAAGGTATCTTGGATTATCTAAAATAATATATTATGGCATTCTTGAAAAGGTAAACAAAGAATAGGGAAGTATTTATCAATATTCTCCGAGATTGCACAACAAAAATAGACATAATAAACATCTTTTTAAAGAGAATGATCCTCCTTTTTGACCATTTAATCACAAACTGGCATTTTAGCTAAAAAATGTTGATATTGATTTTATTATATTTGCACTCAATGTATTAATAGATAAAAATAATAGCTAAAATTATTGTGTATGAGAAAGATTTTAATAACGTCCGGTCTTGCACTGGTCATGTGCTGCTTGCTTTTTGCAGCGTGTAGTAAGGATGATGACACAGATGTAAACACTGCGTCCGTTACTGGATATTGGATTTGTTACTATCAGTGTTGGAGTGAGGATGGCGAAACTTGGGAAAGCAGCTATGACGATGATGACTACTACATATATTTTAGTAATCACCCAGCAGAAGATGGTAAGTACGAAGGAGACATAGACAGTGGGAGTGACCAGCTTCTGGAACGGATGGGACATCATTCTTTCGCCTGGACTATATCCGGTAACAAAATTAAGGTAATGTGGAGTACAACTTGGACTGAAGAATGGCAGGTCAAGTCTCTCAAAGGTGATGAAATGACGCTTCAATGGAAAGACGAAGAAGTTGACTATACAATTATTGCCAAGTTCAAGAAACGGTCTGAGTAGTGATAGCCCAGATAGTTATTGGTATGTGCATAGACAAAAATAGTATGATTCATGCGGGGCAACTTATTGAACGCACGCTCCACCAACAGGGACGTACGGTCACTTGGTTTGCTTCGCAGTTGTGCTGTACCCGCCCGAATGTTTATAAAATATTTAGAAAAGAGAATATCGACATCCATCTTCTTTGGCGTATCTCTTGTATTCTCGGTCATGATTTTTTTCGTGACTTGTCTGATAGAATTAGTAATGGAAGTTTTTCGGATGTCTCCAAATAGGATACGGTTTCGTGTCGTTATTGGAACTATTGTTTCTCCTATTAGTATATTTCTTTCGCATACCTTTG
Organism: Bacteroides sp. MSK.20.82; assembly: GCF_019052485.1. Lineage (NCBI taxonomy): Bacteria > Pseudomonadati > Bacteroidota > Bacteroidia > Bacteroidales > Bacteroidaceae > Bacteroides > Bacteroides sp. MSK.20.82. Next base: position 4,078 of record NZ_JAHQUN010000058.1, on the reverse strand, counting down.
CGGCATATTAACATAAAATCACAAAAGAATATGAAAAAGCTGATTCTAATTATGATGCTGGTTTTCGGTTGTGTCATTGGGACGTATGCGCAAAAGACTGTCTTTAAGTTTCGTGATGCGCAGGCACGTGCCGGAGATGCAGTAACCGAAGTTTGTGTAAAGCCTACAGTTGTAGAGGTGAAAATTCTTGAAGAGAAAGGACGAATAAAGGATGTATGGACACTGAGCAGAGAAGAGGTGGAAGTTGCTATGAAAGGTGAACTTGATAACATCCGTGCATGGGGAACTTATTTGTCCACTATCAAGAACGATTGTGATGTAATCATGGGAGCCACTTTTAAAATAGAGGATGATGAAAAGTCGGGAGGATATACGGTTACGGTCGTAGGTTATCCGGGCGTGTTCACCAACTGGCATACTGCCACGACAGAAGATTACGAATGGATACGTATCCAGAAACTTTCGGGTGCCGATGATAGAACCAAAATAGCACCTGTCATAAAGAACAAGAATTAATAACCAAAAAACATAGACAATAATGAAAAAAGTATTATCAATTGTTGCTGCGCTTTTGTTGTGCGTAGGAACACAGGCACAGATTGTATCATCCAGAAGTGCAATCGTCAAGACTCAAAAGCAAGCGAGTAACACACAATGGTTCCTGCGTGCAGGCCTGAACATCATGAACCTCAACGGTGACGGAGTTGAAGCGGATTCAAACATTGGCTACAATGCTACATTCGGCTATCAAAAGCCTATGGGCGGTGCCGGAGCATATTGGGGAATGGAATTCGGCCTCGGTTCCCGTGGGTTTAAAGCCGATGAAATGAAATGTATCGCACACAATATTCAATATTCACCGTTCACTTTCGGATGGAAAATTGGAGTAGCGGACAATCTTAGCATCGATCCGCATCTGGGTGTTTTTGCCAGTTATGACTATACCAGCAAAATGAAAGAAAGTGGTGAAAGCATCAGCTGGGGAGATTTTGCAGATTATCTGGAAGTGGATTACAATCATTTCGATGCTGGTATGAATATTGGCGTAGGACTGTGGTATGACCGTTTCAATCTGGATTTCACTTATCAGCGTGGATTCATTGATGTATTTTCCGATCTCGATGGAATCAAGACTAGTAACTTTATGATCCGTCTGGGTATTGCTTTCTAATTGAGACACATATTTTAATCATATAAATTTCAGCATTTGCGCTCTTTTCTATTTGATGGGAAAGACGTGAATGCTGTTTTCTTAAACATAGCGACGTATGATAACAAGACTGAGACTTTGGGTAATTGTATTATTATTGAGTGGAGTATTGCCCTCTTTGATTGCACAAACTTTTACTGAACAAAAGAATACTTATCCGCTCAGTGCGGACGGCAGCAAATATGTAGTCAACGGATTTATTCCTTTCAGTTCGATGAACGATGAAAGTATTTATGCTAATGCTCTGTTGTGGACTATTAAAAATGTTTGCCCTGCACAGCGTGACGGAATAACAGAAGTGAGCGTTTCTGCCAAGAGTTTTAGTTGTAACTTGGTGCTTACTTCCCAAGCGGATGCCAAACAAAAGAATATGTACTATTGTACAGCCCAATTTCAGGTAAAAGATGGGAAGCTGGTCTATTATCTTTCCAATATTCAGATAGAATCATCGGTGGTTATAATGAAGAAAGTCACTCCGATGGAAAAACTACAACCTGAGAAGAAGCCTTCTCACAAGGAAACTATGGATGACTTTGTGCAAATAGAATCGCAGATGCTGAACAAACTGTTTGATTTTGTCAGCACAAACCAGCTTTCTCCTATCACCCATTGGAATGAAATAAATATCGGTAAACCGGTAAAGGGGATGACGGAAGATGAATGCCTGCTGGCTTTTGGCAAACCGCAAACAATCTCAGAATCAAATGGTGAAGTGCAATGGATGTATTCCAGCTCTTTCTATCTTTTTTTCAAAAACGGGTGCGTGGAAACGATTATAAAATAAAGAAAAGAAGTAATCCCGAAATTGCTTCTCGTGTCTTATCATCTCTCTATTGATCGGCTATTGTGTATGTCTTTGGTAAGAGGAAGGCAGGGTGTGTGTGATAAAATGATCTGATAAGTAGTGAGGATTTACTAGAAATTCTATCGCCCTTATGATGAACTTGAACTTGGGGAGTTGTAATTTGCTGTTGATGTTTATTGTTTTAGTAATACTTCCTGTTGTTAAATTTAAAACTTTAATAATAAGCTTATTATCTTTTTTTTCTTTGATGATAATATTCCTGTATCATTTATAGGAATATATGCAGTTTCTAAGCCTGCTATTACTAGTTGAAAGGATAATAAAAGTGTTGGGTATTTGGGACTTACTTTCGATATTTTGTTATTATATATTTGTGCGCATTGAATCTTTGTTTATCTTAAAGCGGAACTTATATTTGAGATAAACAAAGGTTCTATTTGAAATGAACATACATTTTGCTTTATTCTCTTTACGCTCCACAGTGATTTGATATCCGTTTTGCCCTCATGCTCTAACAGATTGTCTGTATGTCTTTATTCATCGTAGTTTCAGGTATGGCAGCAATTGTGGTAGCAGGTATGAGAGCAAACGTTTGCTCTCACTCTTCCATGTATCATTATCTGTCATTTGTTTGATATTGTCATTTGATTTACAGTGTGTTAATATCTGAGGTATCAATTATTAACGATTGATGTTTCAGACATTAATAATTGAGAAATCAGTCTTTAATGGTTGATAACTCATCTGTTTTTGAGTGATAAGTGATTTATTGTTTCTTGGAAGAGCAGGTTAATCGAACAGTTGGTGCGGTCAAGTTAATTGAATCATATAAGTAAGGCATCAGTTCCTGCCTTGTTTCACTCATTCCCTACGCTTGAAGCACTGTTTTCAAGCGTCCGAAACCTTGTTTTCAAGGCTTTGAAACTTTAGTTTCAAGCCGATGGAACTCTAGTTCCAAGCTGGAGAAACAAAAGTTTCAAACGGGAGAAACTAAAAAGCTCTATATAGACCAACAGCCCATAAGTAACCATTGAAAACAAGGCAGTGTGACAGCAAAGTTTGCCGTCACACTGCCATCACCTACTGCCGTCACCTCATTAATCACTCATATTCAAATTATTATCCCCAACAACGTGACAGATGACAGCAATTTATAGTTTTTTATTTTTATAGAGAGCCTGGCTGACACGTAAGTAGGTGGTGACTAACAAGTCGATTCTATCTTAAATCTCCTCCTTCTGGAAGGAGGAGTGGTCGCAGACCGAGGTGGTAGGATAAATAATGTTTGTTCCTATTTCTTTGTAAATGATAGAGTAATGTATTCACCTACCACCTCCCCCTATTTCCTCTTCATTTCCCTGGTGCATCCACTTGGGCTCGCCCTGCCTAACGCGCGTGTGAATATAATAATGTGCATGCCTTTCCTCTGTTCCTCCTGTATCCGAGAAAAATATGTTCTACAACATCCTTATGATTCAACACTTTAGCGAGTCTTTTCAAAAATAATTCAAAAAAAGAGTGATTTAAGTTTGGAGTATATTTGAAAAGGGGCTACTTTTGCACCCGCTTTCCAAGAGAAGAAAGCCTTGATAAATTGACTTAGTGTAAAAGCAAGTGTCTGCTTAACCATAAGAACAAAAAAACTTCCGATAAAGTTTGGAAGATAAAGCTAAAAGTTCTTATCTTTGCAGTCCGATTCGCAAAGAAAAGGTGTTACGCTTTTCTTCTTTACCTTCTTTCCCTTTCGCTAAGAGAGCCTGAAAAACGATAGAAAAAGAAAAACGAAAAAAAACTTCCGAAAATATTTGGTAGTTAAAATAAAACCCCTTACCTTTGCACCCGCTTTTAAAACGAAAGCAAGATGTTCTTTGAAATATTGATAAACAATACAAGTAGTACAAGAAAAAAATAGAACCGTCAATACTTGTCTTATATGTAGTAATATGTATGAGTCATAAGGTATTAATGAAGTCAATAAATTGTACGGCATCCTGAACAGAGCAAAAAGCAGCAGCAATGCTGATTAACAATACTTTTACAATGAAGAGTTTGATCCTGGCTCA
>NZ_JAHQUN010000057.1:0-29077 GCF_019052485.1 Bacteroides sp. MSK.20.82 | reverse complement strand
GCAAAGATCGAGACTTAAAGATACAAAGACAACGGGTACTTTATCGGGGGCTTACCGAGAAAGGAATATTCAGAATTATAAAAAAAACTACGGGAGATGGCGAAAGTGCTGCCTCCCGTAGTTTTTGTTGAATGAATAAAAAGGATTTTGGGTTATAAATCTCCCGGCTTGCCCAAATAATAGGTGATTAACCTTACTTCCCGCACAGAAAAAGCCTTCGTTTTCGGATGAAAATCCGTAGAAAGTATTTCATCCATTAATGGTTGACACCTACGCATCCAACGACGAAGTTTATTTACTGAAGCGCGAACAGTTATATCAGGAAAATACATTTGGGCTAAGTCTTGTTTATTGTAGCATTTCACTACAAAATCCGGTTGATTCATTGTCTCTTTATACTTGGTTTATAAGCAATAAAGATACAAAATAATTCACCCATTTCCTACGTTTTTTTCATATTTTATTTCAAATTTACTAGTCTTTTCTTTCACTTTTGGTCTGACCATATCCATAGCCGTAACCATAACGTTTGCCATAGCCATAATGCTTGCCATACTTGCCGTAGCCGTAGTAATAACCGTATTTTCGCTTCTTCAGGTCTACACCGTTAATGACGGTACAAAGATTAGGCAGCTTCTTCTCAAAAGACAGTTCATTGATCAATGTATATTCCGCCTTATGAGTGTAGTCAGCACGGCATACGTAAACTGACAAGTCTGCTACACGACCTATTAATAAGGTATCCGTCACCATGCCGATAGGAGCAGTATCAAGGATGACATAATCGAAGTTCTTCTTCAAAGTTTCTATCGCTCTGTCCAAACCGTTACGGGCTAACAATTCTGTCGGATTAGGAGGAACAGTACCACCCGGAAGAATAAACAGATTCTTATTTACATCAGAAGGCTGAACAAGTTCCATCAAATCCGTTTCAGGATTGGAAAGATACTGAGTAATACCTCTCTCCTTATTAGAGAGCTGGAATACTTTATTCAACCCCGGCTTACGAATATCGAGTCCGACAATCACCACTTTCTTTCCCAAAAGAGAAAGACTGATAGCCAAATTCGACGAAACAAACGATTTTCCTTCACCACTGACAGTTGAGGTCACAAGGATCACCTTCTGATCATTATCTAGCATAAACTGAAGATTGGTCCGAATATTACGGAAAGTTTCACTCATCAGATTATTCTTGTTCTCGAAGACGGCGATAGAACCATTCTTATCATTCTTCTCATCAGTTAATGGAATATCACCGACAACAGGAACACTCGTTAGTTTCTCTACATCGGCACGACCTTCGATCTTGAATTTTGTCAGTTCAACCAAGTAGATGATACCAACCGGAATTCCAACACCAAGTACCAATGCAATCAAATAAATCATAGAGCGTTTGGGAGATACCGGAATATCGTCAGCTATCGCTTCATCAATAATTTTCGCATTATTGGCAGTGGCAGCAAGCGCAATCGCATTCTCTTCACGTTTCTGTAACAACATCAGATACAAGCCAGCTTTGATCTCCTGCTGACGGGCAATACTTACATAAGCACGTTCCTGTCCCGGAGCGTTGCTGATACGACGGGAATAACGACTTGCTTCACGGTCAAGACTCTCTTTAGTAATCATCAACCCCTGCAAGGTTCCTTCAAGAGTAGCCTGTACATTAGCTTTCATGGCACGGATACTCGTATCTAGATTCACAATCGTAGGGTTATTCTCTGTTGATGTACGTAACAGGCGTTTACGTTCCATCAACATCTCGTTGTAACGTTCAATAGCTCCAATCAAGGCTGCATCCTGCAAACCTACATTACTCGGCAAGACTTCGTATTCATTGCCTCGTAAATACTTACGCAAGTCATTCACCAAACTGATTTGAGTACGATTCTCTACGCTCTTCTTTTCATATTCCGCATTACCGGCCAAAGCTATCTGAGCTTCACTCGTCAAGTCCGTGATACCGGCATCACGCTTGAAGGACTCCAGATTAGCTTCCGTACTACCCAATTCTTTTGAAATAATATCAATACGTTCATCAATAAACTCAGCTGTCTTCTGGGCGATCTCGTTCTTATCATTGTTCGTATTGCGATTATACATTTCAAGCAACTGGTTGATAAAGTCCTGTCCACGCTGCAGACTGGAGTTCTTCAATGAAATCACAGCAACAGAAGTCGTTTTAGAAGTAGGAGCAATAGACAGACTGTTACAATAGTCTCTTGCCACTCTCATCGGTTTGTTTATTGTCGCAGTTATATGGCGTACGTTCTTCTCTATCCGAGGAACTTTAGTTCCATCTTGCAAAGTTACCGAATCAGCAGTCTGAAAGAAGGCCAGCGTGCCTTCATCAGTCGGGAAGATAGCAGGCAACTTCTCAAAATGCTTCTGATAGCCCTTCTCACCCACAGTCACATTCACATCCATACTACCTTTAGGCTGTAAAGTCATTTCCACCATCATCGGTGCATTCAATTTTTCAGCCTCTTGAGGTGTCAAGCTCACCTGCACCGGAGATGTCTTATATAGACCTTTAGCAGGAAATTCATCCTCATCTTTATAAGTTATATACAATCCCAACTGATTCACAACCTCTTTTACAAGTGTTTTCGAACGCAGAACTTCCAACTCGTTATCAATGTTTTTAGAAGAAGTCATCACACCGCTTAACCCCATATCCTCCAGTTCCGAAGAAAGTCCTGCACCTCCGCCTTTCTTCTCGTCTTTTATTAGGACGGTAGCGGAAATATTATAAATGGGTGTAGCCCAATGCAAATAAAACCATGCACCAACAAAACATAGCAACACCGCACCTACAAACCAGGGCCAGTGAATGATGTATTTAAAAAGAAGTGTCCGGAAATCAATTTGCTCCTCAGTCAATTCACGTTCCTTCACGTTTTGATTTTCTTCCTTCATAACCCTTTCTTTTTATTTCAAGATGTTAAACAATAAACTGGCAATAGAAACAAGGATCGAAGTAGCAGAGAACCACAAGCTTGTACTAGTGCCGATATCCGAATTTCGTGCTTTCGCTTTATTGGGAGTCACGTAGATGATATCATTCTGCTGCAAATAGTAATAAGGAGAAAGAATAGTTTCCGCCTTGTTCAGGTCCAACGGAATAATTTCCTGCTTACCATTGGCATTCTCCCGTATCAGCTTAACATCATCACGCAGGCCGTATACAGTCATATCACCTGCCATAGCCAAAGCTTCCAAGATGTTCACCTTTTCATTGGAAATCGTGAATGTACCAGGACGGGCAACTTCTCCAATCACAGAAATCTTATAATTTACCATACGTACCGTTACAATAGGAGTTTCCGTAATATAAGGTTTCAGTTTTTCCACGATCATTTGTTCGGTCGCCTTCTTTGTCAATCCGCCTACATGAAGTTCACCCAATACGGGGAAATTGATATTACCATCGTTATCAACTAAATATTGCTGTAGAACAGGCTGTGTAGTTGTATAACTCAAAGCAGCATTACTCTGCGTAGCCACTGTTAAGTTGAAAGGCGCAGCCAATTCAGGACTGGTACATGACACCACTATTGTCAGCAGATCCTTGGGCATAATCTTAGCATCATAAAGTTCTGCATCCTGGGTATTGTACAATACAACTTCAGCATCCTGCAGGTAAGGTACTTTTTTGTAGGACTGGCAGCCGGTAAACATTAATGCCGCCAATACGCAATAGAATAATTGTTTCAATCGTTTCATATATTTCTTTTTGCTGGGGTTATACAATTCTTCGCAAGACCGGATACCCCATTTAGCACGGTCACTACGGTATATGATTGGAATTCTCGGGTAAAGTATTTTCATATTTTCTTTTATGTCGAAATAAACAGACGTAGGATACCTTTATTGTTCCTCCTGCTTCTTCTTTCGCCCTCCGGTATACCCGTCCATATCCCTCATCCCCGCTATGTCGAGGAACATTTTCAGTTTCCACTCCTCCAGCGTGCCTTAATTGATCTTTCGACGGACAAATTTTATCTTATTCAAGAGCCGGGTATGTTTATTCGGGAAGTGACGGTTTTCCAGAACATACGCCCTTAACTCGTCACAGAAGGCGATAAAGTTCTGATCGTTCTTTCCTGACATTCATTCGCTGTTAATGGCGTTCATATTCTGATATCCGATTGCCGCACGTTTTGTTTCCACTCCCTCCTCACGGACTATGACTGCCTCCAGCCTTCGTGCGACATCAAAGAAAGACATGGGATCGTTATAGTCCAGCTCAGAGAGGGCATTATCAAAGTCATCGATCTCAGTTTTGGAAGGGGAGGGGATGACCGGCATATCCGGTTCTGCCGCCAATTTCTTCGCCTTCTTTCAGGCTTTTTTCAGGACGGAATCAAGGTGGGGCAAACAATTCCCGCAATTCATCGACCATCAACAGATTCCCCTTCCGCGTCTTCTTGTCATAACACACAGAGACCAAGAGAAGCATCTTCAGGGTATCATAGGTCCGACGGGAAGCTTTTACCACAGGGATATCGGGACTCGCCTTGACAAACTCCCGGACCAGTTCCAGTTCCTTCACGCAAAGCTTTTCCAATACCTCTATCGGATTTGACTTGACGTAAGAGTCGATCTTCTCAATCATGGTAGGCTTACCCGCTGATTCACTGATGGGCACACCAAGGAAGGCGACAATTCGGGAAAGTGACTCCTTATAGACAAGCCCCAAATTGCTACGGTATATAAACGATGTTATGCTCATCGTCTTTTTATGAAAAATGTAAGATAAATTCATTATGGTTGATATTAGTAGACTTCTGTCAAACCGCAGACATTAGCCCTACTTGTGTTGACAGATAACCATTATTACTTTTTGAGAGCTTCGAGTGCTTCAATGACGTCTTCAAGGCTAATCTGCATACATCGAGCCACATACTCAGCTGTCAACATACACAGAGACTCACCATTGCGCTGTTCCATTCCAACAAAATCAGTAACACGTTTTTTTAATTCTTCTGTGATCATAGTCATTATGGTTTAGTTTGTGAATAAATATTGTTAATTCGTCAAGTATTTAGGTCTTGCAAAAACCTCTCTACATCTTCTAAAGAGACATTAAGGGTTTGCGATATGTATTGGGGTGAAATAGGATCAATGGAACCGGTCTGACGTTCCATACCAATGAGATACTCGATATTCTTTTTTAAACCACCGAGAGAGTTAGAGAAGGGTGTTGGACAAGAATCTTGAATATTCTTTGACTGGAATTCCTCAAATATTTCGCTTCCATCCTCTCCGTACTTACCATCTTTTGCCTCATAGATAGCAGATGGTTCAAGAACTTCTACTGTGTGCCAAGCACCTGCTGGTACAACACAACCGAAATTACCTATTGTTGGATCAAGGTGAACACGTTCAGTTTCATTTCCATGTTCATCGTAAAGAACTTCGATGAGTTTGCCACAAAGAAGAATTACATTTTCATTACTATTCGGATGACGATGAATGGGCACAACAGTTCCTGGCATCAACACATTAAGCATGCGTTGACTACCATCATCGGAACTTGTACGTAAATCATAGTTTTGACGTAAGCGTGGATTCACCTGTGCTTGGTCAAAAAGTTCTGATATAAGTTTATGATCAATTTGAATCATAGAGATTATTTTGAAAGAGAAGCAAGGTACTCCTCATGAAGGTGATAGTATTTTTTCTTGAAAAGAATATAAACTACAGCAAGTATAATGATAGTTGATACCAAATAAATCCAATGTGCAACTGTTGTACTAGGACAAAGATAAATGAATCCCAAAGAAATTGCGAACTGCATTACGGCATAGAGGCTAGAAACCTTTACATGACCAATTTTCAATTCATTCGCCATCAGCTGATATGCATGTTTGCGATGTGCCTCTCCCAAGTTCTCATGAAGCATAATGCGGTGGCAGATTGTCAAGCAACCATCCACACCATAGACAAGCAAGAATATCAAATATGTCACATCTCTAGTCATTAGGATAAGAGATCCAATCATAAACAAAAGAATATAAGCCACTCCGATAGAGCCCACATCTCCAGCAAAGCATTTTACTTTTCTCTTTGGTCGGAAGTTAAACAGACAGAATACTATGTCCGCAATAATTACCACATAAATGAGACTCTGATCGACAAAGCCCATGGAACTGTTCAAGATAGCAAGTGGCAGCAATGAAGCCATCGTATATGCTCCAGTAATGCCATTTACCCCATCCATAAAGTTGATGACATTCGATGCTCCCACGCACACGATCAATGCCAGGATTACAACCCACCACATATCCAAGTGAAGAATATCCAACTGGTAGAACATCATTGTCATTGCCACGAACTGCACAACCAGTCGCACACAGTCAGGCAGCGAGCGGATATCATCAATGAAGCTGATTCCAGCAATCAATGAAACTGCTCCAAGAAACCAAGGATACAAAACCGAAGCACCAACTATACCAGTCGAAGCAAACATGCTCCATATCCATAGCGACAACAAGAAAATAATACCGCCACCACGAAGCACAATCATAGAATGCGATGAGCGCTCATTCGGCTTATCAATGATATTGAACTTGTCGGCAATCTTGAAATATGCCAACTCCAAGACTAAGAGAATTACGAATATGAATGCTAAAATCAAATATGAGTTCATAATAAGTATAATTATTTACTAAACACAATATCATCAAGATTACTCAAGCACTTCTCTTTATCAAAGTTCTCCTTGTAGAACTTCAATCCGCAAGCACCCTTCGCATTCAAAGTCTCCTTGTTCTCATCCGCCAGACGTATAACCAACTTTGCCAGCCCCTCAGCATCACCAGCCGCCACCAACCAGCCACACTCTGCAGCCTTCACCACCTCAGCCCCCTCACCATTCAGGCACGCAATGATCGGACGGCCACTCGCCATATAACTACTTATCTTAGCAGGCGCATACAAGTTAAACAGAGGCGAGTCAGTAAGCGACACCAGCATCACATCTGCCTTCTCAAAGAACAATGGCATCGTTTCCGAAGGATAGCGGCCCAAAGTCAGTACCGTCTCCTCCAGCCCATGTTCTTTCACAAACTGCTGCACCCAAGGTAACCTGCGACCATCGCCCACTATCACCCACTTGATATCCTTACGTTCCTTAGTCAGTAAAGTCGCCTGCATGTTACACTCCATACCTTGAGCCTCACCCACAGCACCTGCAAACATCACCTTGAAACCTGAAAGGATTTCGGGCAAAGAATAGTTTGGAGGTAAAAAAGGGGTTGAAGGGGAACCATCCGACCACTGAGGATAATATACAATCTTACCCTTATAATCTCCGTAGGTACGAATACTCTGATCAAAGCTCTTAGAACTCGTCAGTATCTTGTCGCTCCACTTATACTCCTTCTTCACAAACCAGTCGAAGAATCCGAGAATATGCTTGTTGCTGATGCCACCTGCAGCTGACAAACTCTCCGGCCAAAGGTCCAGCACCCAAGTGTACAGCAGCACTTTCTTCAGTTTCTTATATAGTACAGCAGGCAACGACATCATCACAGGTGACAACTGCTGGCAGAATACAAAGTCAAATTCGAACGATTTCTTGAAACCCAAAAAACCTTTGAAACTATCTGCGAACACCTTCCAGAGTACATACATGCATGCCACTATGAAATAGCTGAAATAATTCAGCATCAACATGATCTTACTATCATTACCACGAGGCACAATCGGCAGATGTGTCACATGAACACCTTTTATGGTTTCTTGCCTCTTCTTAAATACCCCATATCCTTTATGGAACACCCCATCCGGATAGTTAGGAACACCTGTCACCACATGCACCTCATGCCCCTCTTCCGCCCAATGAAATGCGATATCATTGCCACGAAACACCTCCGGATAAAAGTACTGGCAAACAAACAAAATTCTCTTCTTCTGATTATCAGTAGCCATATAATTCAATAATGATTTTAACCTTGATTTTTTTATAATTTATATATTCATGGAGTTTTCTACACCCAAATCGATACACCCTCCACATAGGACTCCAGAACCAAGCCCAATGATCAAACCTCCAGAATCGGAACGTCTTACTGTTCACATACCAAAAACTCGTCCATCGCTTACTCAAGTCCTTTCGGTTCTCATCCATGTGTCCGAAGTTGCCAGTACGGTTAATCTCATCTAGTACTAATCACTCATCCTCCTCATTTGGAGCCCAAAGCATTTGCCCCCTTTCAAATTCCAACACCTCTCCCAGAGCCCACATCAAAGCAGACGCAAACCTATCCAATCCTAAGCCATGAATATAATTTTGCAATCATTTGTGTTTAACAAAAGAAAATAGTAGTCCATGAGTTGACGAAGACGAAGACCAATCCCCTCCATATACCAATGGTGAGAGATATGTACCATCTGATGCACTAAATTAACCGAGAGAGTAAGAACAGATATGGAACCTATACCATTTGGCAATTCTATCCGATTCTCAAAACACCTCTCACCTTCCTCTTTAAAGAACTTATACAGTTTCTGGTTCTTGATGGGGTTATGCATAATGAACGGACGGTAATGAATCTCCACGTCTGGAAAGCAATGATAATAAATCTCCAATTCATTCACCTCATCCGTTGGGAACGTCTTGTTTACATACTTCATCACCTTCTCGTATCCACCCTCTTCTCTGCCACCTCATAGTCGAAACTGATCTTTGGGAACTCGAAGTAGCACGACCTTACGGTTTCTAAATCGGAGATTTCTGCGGGTACATACTTGTGCACGATATCCATCATGTAGCCTAAGCGGAAGGAAAAAATACCACCATTCCAATAAGCTCCCTCTGCAAGGAATTCCTTGGCACGGTCAACGGTTGGCTTCTCGGTGAAACATGTTACACGCTTATGTTCTGAAAACCCTTCAACTAAACTAAGGGCAGGTTAATTACACGAATCTTTATCTTTCTCCGGCACTACATAGCCGTATTTCTCAGAGGGATAGGTTGTATACCCATCAAAACCAATTCTGCCACATCCAGTTTTACGCACTCCACCATTATAAAAATGGAACAACAAAGCAAAACCCAAGGTATGGCTAAACTAATCATCTGTTGCATATATCCTTTTGTACACGCAAAGTACCGATTCTTCAAAACGAATCTTATAATCATCTAACCTTCCAGATGCAAAATTTGTTAAGGTGTTATATTTTAACTGCAGTACATTAACCAAAGATTCTGCATTAGCTGTATGAAAGGTATTTTCTTTAGGAACAAGTGGATTCTGTAAAAACATTGGTAAATCTGATGTAATTACATCAGTTCCTAAAGATAAGACAGTAGAAATAATACCACTATTTGTTCCTTGCAAGTATGGCAAAATAACATACCTAGCAGCTTTTACATAGTGATAATAATCATCGTCTGATATATAACGGAGATTGAATTCCACATTACATTTTTCAAGTAGTTCTTGATTGAAATATACATCATGCAACTTGCGTCCGCATACTCTCAACTTCGCATTCGGGTGTAGTTTGTGAAACTCAGGCCAGCTATCTAACAGAAATTCAATACCCTTGTCTTTGCGAAGGTGTCCTATAAATAAAAAATCAACATCGCAATATGGGTTAGGACCATCCTTCGTAAGCTTTGAAAGATCCATTATGGGGAAAGGGTGCTTCACTACTACCGACTTATTAATTCCAAAATTTTCATTCAATTCAAAAATAGATTTCTCTGTATGAACAAGCAGGTAATCCGCTAAGTGGAAAATCTTGTAACGATTAGTCATTTCACCTTTTCCTTCCGAGTGCGGATTCACATCGTGACAAGTAATCATCAATTTGGCACCAGACACTTTCTTCAGGAGGCGCAAAAAACACACAATAAAGAAGTAACTCTGCCCAACATGTGAATAGTTTATGACAGTAGGTTTATCCTTCATGGACGCAAACAAAATCCTCACATAACCGCAAAGAATTTCCTGTAACTGGAATAATTTTCTAGTTATGCCCTTGTACCTGCTCATTGCAACATCTCCTCTTTTAAAGAAGATTTTCTCTCCATAGCCAAAAGGATAATAATAATTAACATATATTTTCTGATTATAGCCACCCTTTTTCAAGATTTGATAAATCTCATCTAGATAAAGGCCAGAGTTACCACTGGTACCCCAGTATATATGATAAATCATATTACTTAAATTTATTTTGTAAATAAGCTCTTACTTTTCCAGATTGAGGAATCTCCAAATCCGAAAAGTTGGCAATCTTTGCCTTATCAATAATATTGAGGTATTTCTCAATATTTGTTGTAAAGTCGTAATCTCGCTTTATATATTCATAACATGCTGCTGCCGAGGCTTCATAGTTTGCCTCGAGCTCTTTCATCACGTCTTCCAACAGAGGCTGATCATCTTGGCTTTCACCAGCAAACAAATTGTCGCCTACATTACCTTTTACACAATTAGCATAGAGACCTCCACAAATATCACGATTGAAAAGTTGATGGTCAGGATTACTAAGAGCCATCACTGCAGGAAGTCCATATCTACATATCTCAATAACTGAGGTTCCCATAGCATAACCTATCGAATGCTGCTTGATGATATCGCCTAACTTAGAATAATCGACCTGTCCTACAAATTCTATCCTTGATGTATCAATATTATTCTTGGCAATATACTCGTCAATCAAATGTTTATCGCCATTTCCAACAATAGTCAAAGAATATTCTTTGTGTCTGTTTATATAGTTAAGCATAACACAAAGGCCAGGAATCTTAAAGTCAACGATTCTGCCAATGAAGAGTATTTTATGATTGTTTGCTAATATTGAAGGCTTCTCTTCAGGAAAATCGTAGGTCGGTAAAGCTACTACATTTTCTGCAGTAAGGTTAATTCCGAACTGCTTATTCCAAAAGTTCACCATCAGGTCACTCATAGGGATGATAGCTCCCGATTCACAAAGGCGGTTAAATAATGATTTATTAAACTCAATTTGATCGGTTCGTGAATATCTCTCCTTGTGAAAGATTTTTTTGTATGCCTTATCAAACAGACTCTGACAAACATAAAGATTGTCTTGATAGTGTAATACTAAATGGCAAACCTTTGCATTAGTTACAATCTTTGTAAGCTGTATTATCATATAAAGATCACGCATACAAAAGGTTACAAAAGAATACTCGCTAGATTGAGGCAGTTTATCTTTTATTTCCGACAGAATAACTTTACGCTCCTCTGCATTCTTATAGTAGAAATCCGCTTTGTCATTTTGAACAGTAATGATGTTGCCAACATTGTTTTTACGCAAGTCGTCATAGATGTAACTCTGTTCTGTACATAGCATACAATACGACCTGTTGCTATTCTTTACGTATGATGCCATACGCACCATGAGTGTTTCACCACCTCCAAGGTACGAATTGAAATTTACAAGTACTAACATAATTATTACATATTTTCGAATGTTTGCTTAAATCGGTCCGTTTCGCTAAATATATTCCATTTGCCGTCCACTTCTGCAAAAGCGCATCTTGATACTTCATCACTGCTGACATTAGCGTGAGCATCCAACCATTTTTTTATAACATTGGCCAAATCTTCTACATTGTTATATTCGAAAAAATCTCCAGTCTTTCCGGGATCTATACTCTCAAACTCAGGTCCCTGATGAGAGAAGTCGTTATGAGAGATGACAGGACAGCCAAAGGACATCGAACTAATAGCCGTGAGACCTACAGGCCCTGGTGATACACAAAGACTTGCATTATAATAGAAATTGCAAAGAATCTCTTCTTCATAACATGGACCGTATAGATACACTTGTTCCGACACGCCAAATTTACTTGCAACATCTTTAAGATTTACACCATCTACATCTTTTCCAACAACAAAGAAGTTCACATCACATCCCTTCTCGTGCAGAATTAGCATTGCCTCAATCATCTGGTCCAATTGCTTATCTTTAATTACTCTTCCAACAAAGATAATCACCGGATATCTATTTGAGAAGAATTTTGAATACACGTTGCTTTTAACCAGATTTTTTCTTAATGAAAGGTCATGAACGGAGTCCATTGAATTATATACCGTACAAATACTATCTTGGCGGATTCCATTCTCAATCATTATTTTTTTAGCACGGTTGTTATATACAAAATTCATTGCACATAACTTGTAATACATGATTTTGATAAGCTTCCGAATTCCGGTTTCTCTACCATACATTCCATGGGACCAAGATGCTGCTTTCTTTTTTGAGAAAAGACAATATATGACCATAAGCCAATATGTTAGACAGAAAGGCCCTCCTAATACATATATATCATAGTCTTTCTTCAAAAGTGACAAAGCGCCCTTTAGTACAAAAAAGTTACCTACCACCTTTGTTTGTTCAAATGAGCCTCTATAGTTGAGTAGTTCTTCTTTATTGTAGTATTTGATACCTACAGAAGGATCATCCTCAACAATATAAAAATCACAATCAATCTCTTTGGCCATTTGATTATATATCGAGAGTCGATATAGTGATCCGCCACCAAATATGCAAATCTTCTTCATAAGTCGTTCTATTTATTTCATTATATCATGTTCTGCTACTGGAGCATAAGGTCCTTCGCGCGTTTCAAAAAGAATCGTTCCTTCTTCCAAAGACTCTACCTGATGCCACACCCCCTTTTGGAATATGATACCCAATATTCTCTGTTCGAGGATTCAGAACAACATTATCAATAACGTTCGTTTATCAACACTCTGAGTCTTCCTCTTAAGATAATAAGTGTTTCTGATAAATTAGGATGTCGTGCAATGGGAATCTTTGAACCTGATTCTATTGCATTGAACATCCTTTGTACAGAGCCCTCGAAGGACTCGTGTAAATTCCAGTTCATCCGAAGACGAGGACTCAACTTTGCCTTAGTTGTAGTCTCATCAAGAATTTTACTTGTTAGAAGCATATTTCTTAAATTCCTCTAGAAGTTGCTCTTGCTTTTTTAATAACTCATATTCATCAATACGTACTACATTGTCATTTACACAATCAACAAAGCGTTGTATTGATTTCAAGAAAGCATCGTCTGCAGTAAGTGAGCGCGTTTCTATATCTTGATTCTTTTTGACTGTATATGATGAAACAAAACCCGCAGGAGCTGTCAATATACGCCCGCTGGTAATGGTGCCTATGCTACCCCAGATTTCGATATCACAACGATAATCATTGTCCATACCAAAGGCAATCTGAGCGACTTGTCCTTTGTTATTGCACATAGATGCAGATCCGTACATGTCCACCTCAAACTCGTCTATATAATTTGCTTGTGCAGTTGTTACATGCGCATCACCTCCTAAGAGGTAGTTCGCATATTTCATGCAATATCCACCAGCATCAAGCAAGGCTCCACCGCCAAGATTCTTGTTGTAGCGGAAGTCATTAGCTGCTCGACGAGGGAAACCAAAAGAGATGCGATACAAACGAACATCTCCAATCTCTCCACTATTCACAATATTGTTGATTTCCTCCAACTGTGAGTGATAGATAAACATGTAGTTCTCGTGAAGTGCAAGTCCTTTCTGAGAAGCCATTTCAATCAAGTCTTCTGTGTCTGCCAAAGAGGTGGTTGAAGGCTTTTCTACAAATACATGTTTGCCTACTTCTATAGCCTTTTTAGCCCACTTATGGTGGAGAGCTGGTGGGAGCGGAATATACACAGCATCTATTGCATCTGCTGATACCAAGTTTTCGTAACCAACTACGATCTCTCCCCCATATTGATCAACAAATACTTGAGCCTTCGCACGCTCGCGAGATTGCTGTTCATCTATTTGCTCTTGAGAAATGCTTTCAATATTACCAAACCATTCTTCAGAAGATGCAATACCAATGGCTGCAAATTTGATACAGTCCCCAGCCTGCTGGAGTGCAGGTATAAATCTTCGAAGTGCAATTTCCGAAGGACATATAATACCAATTCTAATCATGTCTTTAACCTAATATAAATCTAAATTTTGTTTTCTGAATAACCGTTATAAGTCACTATGATACAACCAATACAACCGCAGTAACTATTATAGGAGCAAGGATGTAATGCTCTGCCAGTATTGATTGGGTCTGTGAATACTTTACAAGATTCCAAATGATAGGATGGTGTATTAGGTATATACCCATACTTGCTTTATCTAGCGAGATAATCCATTTTGACAATCGATTAACATTTATTGTTGTAAACGCAATGTAAATCAATCCATTGGTCAATAGTACAATAGATACAAATACCCAAGAGGCAAGAGGGCACCACTGAGTAAGAATGCTACTATAGTCGCTGTCAGCATTATATAGTTTGCGTTTCTATTAATTGTTCTCCTGTTTAACAATTGACATATAATTATACCCAACAAAAAATATCTATAATAATTATCAAATGGGGACATCTATGCTATGCATTCCCACGATATCAACTATTACATATTGAATTACTATCAACAAAATTGGTAGTATTGGATTATTGACTATCCATTTATCTAACAGTCTTCTTATCAGAAAGACTTCCATCAGAAAACGTAAATACCATATATGAAGTGGACCTACAAGAATATACTTATAGGTCATGCCCATATCTATGGTACACTCAATTATGCCCCATATTAGGAATGGGACAAACTCCATTAACATTTTTTTATAAACTCTAAATTCGCGCCATACCCATAAGACGTTAATATTCATACAAATAGTTGAAAACTATTGTAAATAAGTACATGTGTATTGCATATATAATATTAATTGTTTTCTGCCAAAAGGGTGTTACACACTCCGTTCCGAGAACATGCCATTTGCTTGTATACATATAGCATATCCGAAGACAACAACAATCACCACTATACAACGCAATACAGATATGTAGGATAGTCTTTCCTTTGTATTAGTCATACCTCGATTAATATAAACTAATAGCTGACAGCAACGAGCGTGCAGCAATGTTGAGATAGTTGTTGTATATAACGAAAGAGAGCATCTGGTTGAGGGTCATCCAACAGTAATTCTCTTCAACCTCTACGGGGAATTCATCTCCAACCTCTACAATAGTATTAAGGTTTTGCTCCTGGAAGAATCTTCCTCCCTCTTCGCTCTGATAGCTTGCATACCAAACCTTATCCTTTGGCGCATTCAAAACTTGCTCCAAGTAAGGAATGGTATATTCATTCTGTCCTTTACGATAGTTGCCAGTAAGGCATTGTACGGTAGGAGCCATCTCAACCACATCAAAGTTGCCAGACTCAAGCTTAGCCTGTACCAGGAAGTGATATATTCCGTTTATCTTCTTTACGATGAAGCCCATCAGGCCTTCTTGAGCAGATCGTACCATCGGCTGATCCCAAGAGACAACCTCACGATTGCCAATCTCTACTTTACACCCCATCACATCAAAGTACTTGCCGTCTTCGTGATGTATTGTGTTTCCATCATATACCCAATGGTTCATCTCAGAGATGCCTATAGGCTTTACATCCAGTTCATATTTGAATTTCAGTGATGTTATCCATTGGATAATGTCTTGAATGTCATGCAGGTGATTGTCCGAGCTCAGCATCGAATAAAGGAAGGAGTCTGGCCTATCGGACTGAATCCCACTCAGCTGTTTTACTGTATCGAGCAGTTTGAGAGAGTGCTCAGAATAGCTACCAAATTTGATACATGAAATAACTGTACGGCTATCCATGTTGACAACATTTGGGTACCTTAGCAATTCTTTCATCTGGCCAAGCGATGCCCAAATGAACCCGGTCTTGACCTCAAGTTCTTCATTCTCATCAACCTCTACTATAATATTGCGGTTTCGCTTATGTAGAAAGCGTGCTCCCTGTTCTGATTGCAATTGGTCAACTAATACAGTTACATCCCTTTCTCCATTGAAATATTCTAAATAATAAGGTGATTTCCCTCCATGAACTCGAGTGTAGTTACTTCTCGTTGCCTGTAGTGTAGGAGATAGCTGAACCACATTGAGATTACCTGGCTCAATCTTCGCCTGCATGAGGAAATGTATCACTCCATCGAACTTCTTTACAATGAAGCCAAGAAAGCCCATCTCGGGCTGATTGATAATCGGCTGATCCCACTCTGCAACATCACGATAGTTGGTATTAATACGGATACCGTCAATGCTGAAAAATTTACCACTTTCATGACGAATACGATCATCACGGTAGTTCCAGCCTTTCAACTCTGTCAGCGGAATCTGTCTGATATTAGATACTACCTCATCGTTCTGCTGTTTCATCCATGTAAGGATGTCCCGAGTTGACATAAACGAGCCATGGTGCATAGCTGATACTAAAAAATCAAGCTGTGCGTCTTCTACATTTCTTGTTCTCATATTAAATATCTCTTGAAAAATCTTCTAATTGTTTAAAATCTTTACAATTCAGTAAGGTACGAATCTTTGTATCATCAAAATACGTATGTTCGCTCTCTATACGAAGATCGCGTTCCGACCATTCTACAGCCATTACATTCGTTCCGTATTTCCTTGCTATGATCTCAGCTGCTTCACGTAGAGATAGCGTTTGGCCTCCAACATTGTAGATTTCTCCATTGCTTTCATCCTTCATAGATGCCAATACTATCTGATAGCAGAGGTCTTCTATATGCGTAAATGTTCGTTTGATATTACCTCCACCATACAGTGTTATATCTTTTCCGGCCTTTGCCTGTTTTATAAAGAATCCTACTGTACCAAAACTGTAGTCTGTAGACAGCAAATTGCCGTAAGGGATGCATATACGGAAAATTGTATATGGGATATCAAAACTCTGCTTGTATGCATAGAGTATCCCTTCACATGCAAGCTTATTGATAGCATACAGTGTCTTTGTCTCTTTCTCATCATCCTCAGCTAGTGATTTATCTATACCTCTATAAACCAATCGTGTAGAAGGAAACACAACCTTTGGGCGATACACTGAATGACGGATAGCATCAAGCAGGTTTAGGAGTCCTATCTCATTAATCTTAACATAAGTCTCATAGTTATCAAAGCCTGCATAGGTTCCTGTAAGACCAGCAAACATATAGATGTAATCTACGTTCAGGTCTATATTTACAACAGATTGCTTGTCTGTCAAATCTACTTGCTTGTAATTATCATGCTTTTCATTTTGTATATCATAACACATAGATTCATACCCCTTCTTCTGTAGATAGAAAGCAAGATGCTTTCCAATGTAGCCATTGGCACCTATAATTGCAATTTTCATATTATTTAATTATTAATCTAATTTCATATGCCCATATGGAATGTCGACATAACGTAATGCAAGAACAATAAGAATTATACCTTCGGATAGTAAAAATGTAAAGAAAGACACATTCAAAAGCATCATAGTTGGCATAATCAATAATGTACATACAAAAGCTTTATTCTCATCATTAACTAACCTATTTATGAAGATGAGAAATATCGCAAATAGGATACTTACGATTGCTACACCAGTAACACCCATAGCAGTTACGCCGTCCATTGCCCAAAAAATAGCATTTGCGTTCATGCCACCTTCAGAAACCACCTTTCCAATAGCCTCACCATGGTAAGGATCTGCATCCGTCAGCTTGTTAATAAAACTAACATGATTAAAATATGTATTCGGATGACTACTAAAAAATGGCACATAGTATCCAGCAAATAAGCAGCCCGAGATTGTTAATGTTCTCATTAAAAAAACTGCCGCAAGTACATATAATGTAGGATTATCGAGATTTGCCAAGAAAAACCATGACAGAATTAAAATGCCAATGGTAAATATCGGTATTAGATTGACATCCTTCATTTCCTGCCACAAAAAAAATCTATACATTGCATACAAGATTAATGGTGCCAAAAAATAAGTCTTTAAACCGAAAATCATATATAGGAAAAGAAACATCATAGATCCCATGATATAGTATACCTTTTTTTTAACAAGCAATCCATAACATATTATAAATGGAAATGTAAAGGTTCCTGCCCATGCAATTATATAGTTCATTAAAACACCACCTTTACCTGCATTTTGCTCTCTTAAATCATATACTCGAGTAAAGTCTACTAACCTAATATTACTATGATACACCAGCAATAATGAGAAAAATGTAATCGCTGCAAATACCCAAATAACCGTTATCGGGACTTTACCACTAGTAGTTCCTACATTATAATGAATTCTATCTATCAAAAAATAAGAACTCATTGCAATTAACAACACGATCCAATATCCAACTACATTAACTTCATTATCTTCTGGAAAATTAAACAACAAACCTAGCACAATTGGTACATATCCAAAATAATAAAGGAAAAGGCATATCCAAGATGATACATTTTTAATTCCTCTGTAAAAAAGCACAGGAACCAATGCAACCAAATAACCAATCGCTTCATAAAACTCAGAGTGTGGTACATCATAGTAAAAATAAGCATGCCATACAGGAACACAATATGTCTTCCATACGTAGGCAAATGTTGCAATATAGAGTGATGCAAACAACAAGTTTGAGAAGATATTGTTTGATAACAATTTACTATTCGATAAGCTCATATTTAGACAATTTCTATAAGAAAACGACATAATAATGTAAGATAACAGAGCAAAATCAACACAACTGTTTTTTTGTCAATCTCTACAAATGACAGCCTAGCTATGTTTAATATCTTTCGATATATGGAAAATCTTATGATTGCGTAAAATAACGAATAGAAAAACAAAGAAATATAGATGTTATCAAATAATACTGAAGATACAACAAGTGCTCCTACTGAAACTACCAAATTTAAAATATTAAACTGAAACCGAACTTCTTGTTTATCCAAAACCCTAAATATTGGGAGCAGTGGTTCGCTAATAATTACAGGTACAGAATATATAGCCAAACAGAGTGCCATTCTCCCTGCTGCCATCCATTTTGCTCCTAAGAATAGAACAAGCAATTTATCGCCTCCTAACGCCAAGAACATGATGGGTAGTATAGATAGATATAATGACATTCTATTCGCTTTCCTTGTTGATTCTTTGATAATATCCGGGACATCTGAATTCTCTGACAATTCTCTATAATAAACGTTACCCATTGCAGAACCGATAATTGCTATTGGCAGCAAAATAAATTGCATTACCATAGAGAAGCATCCTAATTCGTTATCCCCATAAAAAAAAGACAAAATGATAATTACTATGTTACCCACTGTAAATTCAAGGAATCTTGCAGGAGCATCATATAAGGGGAATTTTTTATATAAGAGTGCAGTTTTTTTTATATTGACATAAGATAGCGAACTCCAACTAATCTCTCTAATAATAGGCCTAATCAGAAATATTAGCAATACACAAGCAATCACATGCGCTAAAATATTTCCAATTATCAGTCCCAATCCAACTAATGGATACACGCCCCATAAAATGCGAATAATTGCTTGAGAAAGACCATTAGTTGTATTTGCTATCGACATCGCACCATAATTCTTATATCTATTTGAAAGGCATATTGTTAATGTAAAACAAGCTGATGATATTAACGCAAAAAATAAATACAAAACATTTGGATAGTTTAAGAAAAAGGATATCTCCAATAGTTTACCTACAGAAAATGTAATAGATGATAGTAAACTAATAATCAAAGATATAACTATACACAGGAATAAAAGATTGGGAATCTCCCTGTCATTATTAGACTTGACAATTGTATTTTCATAAGATAAAAAGATGAATGAATTTAATATAAACAACACCCCAGAAAAGACACCCCATACCCCATACTCTTCTGGAGTGTATAGTCTTGACAAAATAGGAGTAACCAACAAAGGGAGAAACATTAATGCCACATTGCTAGCTGAAAGCTTTAATGTATTTTTTATTAATGCATTCTCACGTATGTTAAAAAGAATACTTTTCATATCAAAAGCTATATTTCTTGGCTGAAGGAACATAATATACAGAAATGCCTTTTCTACCAAGTTCAATCATTTTTCTCATGCAACTGCGCGTATAAAAGGCTTTAATCTCTAAATTACTTATTTTCTTTATTTGCCAATCTTCTTTTGCAAATTTCTTAAATAGATTGCTTTCTCTTGTTCTCCTATCTAAATTACCCATATATTCACTATACTCAGAAATAGATCCGTCTGAGTTGTAATAACGAAAAGTTTTAGAGATAGTAAAGAACTGAGCCCAATATGGATGTTCTGTATACAGAGAACTCTCCACACAATGATGAATTGTTCCTATATAATTCCGAGGCATACCAAGGTTAAAAACAATGGCATTTAATTCACACATCCTATACCAGGGGGACTTTTTCCCCCAACAATCGTGATCTTTAGTATGATCCTTTATAAGGTATTCGGCATGTTTTCCGATTGCACATACCGAATGTTGAACATTGGCACTTCTTAATACTCCTGAATATTTTCGGAAAACTTCTGCCAAATAACCTGCTCCAGTTGGATCTGCTGCAAGGTTAAAAATATAGTTATCCTGTTCTGATTGTTCTTTCTTCGGAAATGCAGGCATAACGAGTGTTCCATCAGGCCCTATGACTTGAAGAACTTTATCAATAATTTCTACTGCTGTACCTTGAAAATTATAAAACTCCTTCATTGAGGAATGAATACATATAATACTTCCTTCTTTCATTCCCATTGAACACATAACTTTGATTAAATCATCTGCATTATACTTTTGATGGTAGATTATCTTGCCTATTTTCTTATGCATTTCTTTACGAAACAATGAAAAATCTTTTATCCCAAGAATATTCTTCACTCTCTTTGCCATTATTGAATAAAAACTTGCTTTCATATGTTACGCTAATTATTTAATTGGCATTATGTGTATTTGTATGCTATTTGCTCTACGTTGTTGTAGCAGCTTATTAGTTCTGACTGATGGTATCAAACCATAAACCTTTCGGCTCCACCTGTGCAGCCAGATATCCATTAACTATAGGATTCAGATAATCTCTTCCTCACCACGGAAATGTACGTTTAAATCGTGGAGTGGAGCAAGGAGGGATCCGAGTGAAGTGCCCTGTGTCATCTTAGTAAAAGCATTTACATCCTTAGGGAAACACTTGCCTCCATAACCAAACTTGCCATCAGGACCAGGAACGTATGTATGGGTGTCGTTAATATAGCCAGAGAGAAGGCAACCGGTGTGAACGGTGCGCCAGTCAGCCCCCATCTTCTCGCAGTATTCACGGCATGCATTGAAGTAGGTTACCTTGTAAGCGCCAAAGACATTATGCATATACTTAGTGAGCTCTGCCTCAAGAGGGGTCATAACTGTGAATTTCTTGCCAACGAAGATCTTGGTGAGGAGTTCTACGGCTCCCGTGAAAACCATGGTCTGTTTCTTGAAGTCTTCGATATGAGTACGTTCGGTAAGGAACTCTGGCATATAGTGTACACTATGACCCGTCTCTTTAGAGAGAAGCTCGCTAGTGCCAGGGAGGATGGTGGTGCGAACGAAGACAGGTACGTCAGGAAGTGCTGAGATGAGCTGTTTCATAAGGGCAAGGTCCTGTGTACCATCGTTTTCGGTGCGTACGTGAATCTGGAGGAAAACGATGTCGATCTCTTTCATTGAGTCATTGTAGCCCTTAGCTGGGTCGCTAATGAAAAGTTTGCAATCGGGATTGTTGTGCTCCAACCAATCCTTAAGGGCTCCGCCTACGAAGCCACATCCAATAATTCCAACATTGATCATTACTGTAATAAATATAAATAGTTAATATTTGTTTCTCTTTGTCAACTTGTCAGTTTGAGTGTGCGAGGGTATTTAATGATGTACATCATAAACTCCACCTGTGAGCACACTAGTACAGATATTCTCCTTAGATACATTGAGCTTGATTAAAGCAAAGAGCGAGCATCTCTACTATTTTTACTGAACAAAGTTGCCTTCGCCTGATAGTTCTTTCTGTATATACTCAAGAACTGCAATTTTTGCTTTGGTCTCTTCTACATTCAAGAGTCGAGTATTATTAGAGTTGAACTCTATCAGAAGATTGCGTTCTGCCTCTCCTTCTTTGAAGAACTTATCATAGTTCAAGCCACGGTTATCAGCAGGTACGCGATAGAAATCGCCCATATCCTCGGCCTTGGCGCACTCTTCGTTAGTGAGGAGAGTTTCATACATCTTCTCGCCGTGGCGGATGCCGATTACCTTGATATCCTCCTTCTTGCCACCAAAGAGCTCACATACGGCCTCTGCCTGAGTCTGGATGGTGCAAGCAGGAGCCTTCTGAACGAGGATATCACCGTTCTGACCATACTCAAAGGCGAAGAGAACGAGAGCTACGGCTTCTTCGAGGCTCATGATGAAGCGAGTCATTGAAGGTTCGGTGAGGGTAATAGGATTGCCATTGCGAATCTGGTCAATCCAGAGAGGAATAACAGAACCACGTGAACACATTACATTACCATAACGGGTACAACAGATCTTGGTGTTGCCTGAGTAGCGTGACTTAGCTACAGCAATCTTCTCCTCGATGGCCTTGGTAATACCCATAGCGTTGATAGGATAAGCAGCCTTGTCGGTTGAGAGGCAGATGACAGCCTTCACACCAACTTCGATAGCTGCAGTTAGCACATTGTCAGTACCGATGACATTAGTCTTTACGGCTTCCATTGGGAAGAACTCGCAAGAGGGCACCTGTTTAAGGGCAGCTGCATGAAAAACGTAGTCCACACCGGGCATAGCGTTCTTACATGACTGGAGATTACGAACATCACCGATGAAAAACTTGATTTTGCTTGCATATTCAGGATATTTTACCTGATATTCGTGGCGCATATCGTCCTGTTTCTTCTCGTCACGAGAGAAAATGCGGATCTCTGCGATGTCTGTATGAAGGAAACGATTTAATACTGCATTACCGAAAGAACCTGTGCCACCGGTAATCATAAGGGTTTTACCTGCAAAAATGGACATAATTGTATGATGATTTTATTTATTATTCTTTAACTACCTTGACATTGTCGAGCTTGCTCACACTCGGCAATGAAAAAATTATTTTATCACTGCTCTCGCTCAATCACAACCTTATCAAAGAAAGTGTCTGGTCTCTCAGAATTAAAGATCTCATTGCAGTACATAACTGTAACAAGATCTTGCGTGTCAGAAAGGTTGATGATGTTGTGGGTATAGCCAGGGAGCATGATGACACTCTGAATCTTGTCACCTGAGACTTCGTATTCAAGGATTTCTGCATTGGGATCATTCTCGTTGCGAAGCTGAATAAGTCCATACCCACTGACTACGATGAACAGCTCCCACTTAGTATGATGCCAGTGTTCTCCCTTTGTTATTCCAGGTTTAGAGATGTTGATGCTGACCTGTCCACAGTTGATAGTGTGGACGAGCTCGGTGAAAGAGCCACGATTATCGACATTCATCTTGAGGTCGAAGATTACCTTTTCCTTTGGAAGATAACTGAGGAATGTACTATAGAGTCGCTTTGCAAACGAACCGGCAGGAATCTCAGGGATCATCAAAGTCTTTGGCATCTCAGCAAATTTGTAAAGCAGATCCACAATCTCACCAAGTTTCACGTGATGAGTGATTGGGGCTGTACAATAGCGACCGTTTGGAGAAAGTACCGTTTCTACTCCCTCAAACTCGCAATGATGTTCCTCGCCATTCAATGCGCAGATCATTTCCTCTACCAAATCGTCAATATAGAGAAACTCCATATCGACTGATGGGTCATTTACTGTAATTGGAAGATCGTTGGCGATGTTGTTACAAAAAGTAGCGACAACTGAGTTGTAGTTTGGACGGCACCATTTACCATAGAGGTTAGGGAAACGATAAACAAGGACTTTGGCACCTGTCTCTTCACCATATTGGAACATGAGTTCCTCACCTACCTTCTTGCTCTTTCCGTATTCACTCGTACCAAAGCGACCTGCGAGAGTAGCCTGAATAGAGCTACTGATCATCACAGGGCAGTTGTTTTTGTACTTCTTGAGAGTGTTGAGAAGGACGGTGGCGAAACCGAAGTTTCCCTCCATAAACTCCTTCGGATCCTGAGGGCGGTTAACGCCTGCAAGGTTGAAGACGAAGTCGCAATCCTTACACCATGCGTCAAGCTGCTCTGGTGTAGAATCAAGATCATACTCAAAGACTTCTTCGATTACCAAGTTCCCATAACACTTTACCTTACCAGTCTTGATATTATTGAGTTGGGCACAGAGGTTCTTACCAACAAATCCTTTTGCGCCAGTTACTAATACTTTCATTATCCTATTTGTTTTAAAATTTACGCCAAACCATCTTGTTGACTACGCCAACGTATGACTGAATAATCTTAACCACCTTAGTTGAGACATTCTCATCGGAATAGTTTGGCACAGGTATACCATAGTCACCATTCTTTACAAGTTCTACTGCTGTATCAACAGACTGGAGAAGACCATTAGTATCAATACCAGAAAGAATGAAACCAGCCTTATCGAGAGATTCTGGACGTTCTGTAGAGGTACGGATGCAGATAGCTGGGAACGGATGACCTACGCTTGTAAAGAAGCTGCTCTCCTCAGGAAGTGTACCAGAGTCTGATACCACAGCAAAGGCATTCATCTGAAGGCAGTTGTAATCATGGAAGCCGAGAGGCTGCTGAACCTGTACTCGAGGATCGAGTTGGAAGCCAGAGACTAGAAGGCGATTGCGTGAACGTGGGTGGCAGCTATAAAGGATTGGCATATTGTACTTCTCAGCCATAGCATTGATAGCGTTGAAGAGACTCAAGAAGTTCTTCTCTGTGTCAATGTTCTCTTCACGATGCGCAGAAAGAAGAATATACTTACCCTTCTCCAAACCAAGACGCTGATGAACATCACTAGCCTCAATCTCAGCAAGATTTTGGTGGAGCACCTCTGCCATAGGAGAACCTGTAACATAAGTTCTTTCACGTGGAAGACCACACTCTGCAAGATAGCGACGTGCATGCTCTGAATATGCAAGGTTCACATCTGAGATAATATCTACGATGCGACGGTTGGTCTCTTCTGGGAGGCATTCGTCCTTACAACGATTACCTGCCTCCATGTGGAAGATAGGGATGTGAAGACGCTTAGCACCAATAACACTCAAACAACTGTTTGTATCACCCAAAACGAGAACTGCATCAGGCCTAGTAGCTACCATAAGCTTATATGATGCATTTATAATGTTACCGCAAGTAGCACCAAGGTCATCACCTACAGCATCCATATAAACCTCAGGATCCTTCAAATTGAGATCCTTAAAAAAAACACCATTAAGGTTATAGTCATAATTCTGGCCGGTGTGAGCCAAAATAACATCAAAATATCGACGTGTCTTGTTGATGACGGCTGCGAGACGGATAATCTCTGGGCGTGTACCTACAATTATCAACAGTTTTAGTTTGCCATTATTCTGGAAACTGACGTTTGTGTAGTCTGTTTTGAGTTCCATAAATGTATATAATATATTCTATTTCATTATTTCAAGCGGGCAACCGATTCGATGATTTGTATCGGTCCAGTTGCCTGTATTTCATTCTTAATCATTAATACCATAGTATTTTGCATACCATTATGACAACAAGGTAGCGATACTCAAACCAACGTATCCTGTATCTGCTACAGTTATCTGTAAATCTTCAAAGTTTCTCATATCTTATCTTTCTTTTTACTTTTTGTTATACAAATTACCAGCGGAAGATTCCCGTAAAAACGGTTCCAGTCCGAGATGACGAAAGGACAACCGTAGTCTTCGTACGCATCCATTCGTTCGACCTCTCCCATCGCCTCCGACAGATATTTTAGATCTGATTCCGTCACAACTCCCTCCTTTACTCTTCTGACGATAGTATCAAGCATGTCCCCACAAGTGTAGTCAGGACTGTGTATATCATCAAAATGACAATAATGCTCATCCTTAACAAAATGGCATGACAGGCTTTTAAGGATTTCATAGAACAGAGTGAAAGCCTCATGATACTCCCCTTTATCCAACAATTCCCCGATTTGAACCTTAAACAGGTAGAGTAAGTCCGCAATCCTGTCACAATCATCGTCAATGTTGCCTGGATTGAAGATTGCTTCAATCTCCTCCTTCAATGGAGTCATCTCCACATCCGTGCGCACCTACCGGTCAGTTTCCATGCGTTGCAGCATATATCTTATTTTTTCGCTTGGTATAGTTGTCATATCTCCATTGATCAGTATTCCTGTCCCCTCAACGTCCTTGTAAGGAAGTCCAGATTATCCTGCGCTAACTTCCTGCCATGACGATAACCCGGTTGGAGTTGAGAGCGAAATCCGGCATGAGTAGTTTATGGGCTATTGCATAGCGGATGAACTCTCCTGGTATCCGGTCAAGGTCGACGACTAGAAAATATGTCTTCGACTTCTCCTGGTCGTACATGGGATTACCTGGGTGTTTGATATATTCTGCACAGTCCATAATGGTGCATAGTTTACATGGATTATCCTTCGGAATGTAGAGGATTATGCTCCTCACATTCTTTGGCAATACTGCTTTGCTTCCAACAGGAGTGTTGAGCTCTTCGGCAAGGTAACGCATATAGTCCGCATTGGTCCGGAAGAAGTGAATGCCGTATTGTGAATTTTTCTTTGAAGACATTGCATCGTTGTCAGTTCCTTCAACGCCTACTTGCTTCATAAGTTCCCGCTCTTCCCTGTACTTTGGTATAAGGCTGAGTATGTCACCCCATGAATTCATACCGTTCAGAAAACACTCTCCCTATAGCAAGCATACGAACCCACGCAACCGTTGCTATCCTGCAGGATGTGGTTCTGTACCATGAAATATCTGGTGCGTTATACACTGATGATGTTGTCTTCGATGTCTCACAAGGTGATTGACTCTTTGTCAAATTCTTCCAACAGGTATGGTTCTATGTCTCTGGCTTGGATGTCTATAATGTCTTTCGCCTTTGACTCCTGACCGTTGACAGTGAGCAGGCAGACAGCCATTCCTGCGATTTCATTGCCAGAGGTCCGATATGGTAACGGAATGCCAGGTCAACTTCTGCTACCGATGTGCTACCTGCCGGTTGCCTTGGCACAACTCCAGTTGGTGATCACAGACTTCTTTGAAGGTAGAATCATAAATCTGCCGGAGGTGAGGTAGCAATCGAAAAAACACCACTTCAACACTTGACGCACTTCATAAAAGTTGTCTGTGAAACGCGCTTCGTGAAAGAAGCCGGATAAATCATTATTGATCAGAGGATCTTCGAAGAGCTCTGCAAGGTAGTCATATATCTGTGAGACTACCTTGGCAAGGGATTCGTTCTCCAGATTGACCAATGTCTCAAAGTCCTCGCCTGCAAGTGTGGCATCCCATAGGAGAAACTGTATATCCTCGAGTGGATCTCATCGGTGGTGTAGTCTTCACCAACACGGTAAAACGACAGGGGCTTGCGATAAAGATTGCTGTGCCCTGCAACAAAACTGTGCCAAAGACCTACTTTTGAAACGATGTCTTCGAAATACAAGGTGAAGTTGACCGCCATAGCTTTCAACTCTTCCAGAATACGTTCAAATCCAAAGTCTGAGGTGTGGAGTAAGTACAATATCCTGTTGGCAATCCCGGCGTAGTCACGATTGGTCAATGATACTACAAACTGTGGATGTTCCTTGCGCAAATCCAATGCTGTTATTGTCATAGTCGTATTGAGAAAAATATGGAATTCAGGATGATCTGATGAGTGTTCACCTTCTATTTTTGTTCATACGTGTGAAACCGGGCACACCAGCTACCATTACCTGATGATGTTGCGACAAAAGCGTTGCTATGCTAAGACCAACATAGCCGGTACCTGCAACAGCAATCTTCAATTCTTTTGTATCCATTGTTGATTTATGTTAGTGTTCAGAATTATTCTAGTTATCTATCCAAGACCTCAAATCTCGGTGAGTTCTTGGATTTAAATTCAGGTACTACTCTCTTCATTAGCTTGACTGTATCCATGATATTTACTGTACGGGATAACTTCTCGAACTCTCCATAAGTTTCGAGGATATCAGTATATTCATAATGACGTACCTTAGCTATCATTATCTTCTTATTCTCGGTAGGGATTGTATTCTCCTTATCACTCAAGACTTCTTCATAAAGCTTCTCACCGGGACGAAGTCCCGTAAACTCTATCTCAATATCTTCACCCGGACGATAACCGGCAAGTTCGATCATACGGGTAGCCAAGTCAACAATCTTCACGGCCTTTCCCATCTCAAAGACAAATATCTCATTGCCTTCACCCATAGTGGCTGCCTCCATTACCAGACGACAAGCTTCGGGGATAGTCATAAAGAAACGAATGATATCAGGGTGAGTCACTGTGACAGGACCGCCATTCTCAATCTGTTCTTTAAAACGGGGAATTACAGAACCGTTACTACCCAATACATTACCAAAGCGGGTAGTGATAAATTTGGTATGACCTTTCACTTTACCCTCACGGATGGCACAGCCTAGACTCTGTACATAGATTTCAGCTAATCGTTTCGAGCATCCCATTACATTGGTAGGATTTACAGCCTTATCCGTAGAAATCATGATCATCTTCTCCGCTCCGTATTCCACAGCCATATCGGCAACCTGACGAGAACCGATAACGTTGGCCAAAACTGCTTCACAGGGATTTTCCTCCATCAATGGAACATGCTTATAAGCAGCAGCATGAAAGATTATCTGAGGCTGATAAGTTTCGAAGACCATACGGAGACGTTCGTTCACGCGGACATCTCCAATGACAGGAACAAAATCAAGACCGGGATAATTCTTCTCAAATTCTAAGCGGACATTATGCAAAGGTGACTCAGCAGAGTCAAACATGACCAGTTTCTTGATGTTCATCTGAGCCAGTTGCCGGCAAAGCTCGCTGCCAATACTACCAGCAGCTCCGGTCACCAGCACAACCTTGCCACAAAACTCAGTCATCACCTCCTCCATATTGATATGAATTTCTGAGCGACCCAGCAAATCTTCAATCTTAATAGGGCGTACCCATTGATGGAAACTTCCGTTTTCGTCAGCCTCACTGATACTCGGAGCAATCAACGTTTTCA
>NZ_JAHQUN010000056.1:0-30556 GCF_019052485.1 Bacteroides sp. MSK.20.82 | reverse complement strand
TCACTGGAAGAGATTGAAAGATACTGGACCCGGTCGGAACAGTAGAAGAAAGAAAGGACCTTAATAACAGTAAACTAACAACAACTGAGAAGTATAGAGAAGCCGCAGGCGGTTTTCTGCATGGCCATTCAAGAAACGTTTCCCGCCTTCGGTGTACCCTATACCTATCTATAATAAAAACAATATTATGGATTTTAAGAAACTAGCGAATCAGTACCGGGATGAATTGTTGGACAATGTCCTTCCATTCTGGCTCGAGCACTCTCAAGATATTGAGTTTGGCGGTTATTTCAGCTGCCTGGACCGTGAAGGGAAGGTTTTCGATACGGATAAGTTCATCTGGTTGCAGGGACGTGAGGTATGGATGTTCTCCATGCTTTACAACAAAGTGGAAAAACGACAGGAATGGCTGGATTGTGCCGTTCAGGGTGGTGAATTCTTGAAAAAATACGGACATGACGGGAATTATAACTGGTACTTTTCACTCGACCGTTCGGGTAGACCACTGGTAGAACCATACAATATTTTCTCATATACTTTCGCCACGATGGCCTTTGGACAGCTGAGTCTTGCTACGGGAAATCAGGAGTATGCGGACATAGCAAAGAAGACCTTTGAAATCATCCTTTCTAAGGTTGATAATCCGAAAGGCAAGTGGAACAAGCTTCATCCGGGTACTCGTAATCTGAAGAACTTCGCTCTCCCGATGATCCTCTGTAATCTGGCTTTGGAGATCGAACATCTTCTGGATCCCGGTTATCTGGAACAGACGATGGAAACCTGTATCCATGAAGTGATGGATGTCTTTTATCGTCCGGAGCTGGGGGGCATCATTGTTGAGAATGTCGATATGGACGGTAATCTGGTGGATTGCTTCGAAGGACGCCAGGTGACTCCCGGTCATGCTATTGAAGCGATGTGGTTCATCATGGATTTGGGCAAACGCCTGAATCGTCCGAAATTGATAGAAAAAGCAAAAGACGTAACCCTGACAATGCTCGACTATGGTTGGGACAAGCAATATGGAGGTATCTATTACTTTATGGACCGTAACGGTTGTCCTCCCCAGCAATTGGAATGGGATCAGAAACTTTGGTGGGTGCATATTGAATCTCTGATATCACTGCTGAAAGGTTATCAGCTGACCGGAGACAGGAAATGTCTGGAATGGTTTGAAAAAGTGCATGACTACACATGGTCGCACTTCAAAGATCCGGAATATCCGGAATGGTACGGATATCTGAATCGGCAGGGAGAAGTATTGCTGCCACTCAAAGGTGGGAAATGGAAAGGATGTTTCCATGTACCAAGGGGATTATTTCAATGCTGGAAAGTATTAGAACAGCTATAGAAACAATGAATTATTATGTTAACCAATCTTATTAATAATCTAAAAATTAATTCTATGACAGAGTTTAACTCAAAAATTAAGCAAAACTCTCGCATATTGAAGATATTTCTTTTCTCAATATGCGCACTTTTTGCATGTGCTATCAATGCTCATGCACAGAGTTTGGTGCAAGGTACTGTTACTGATGAGACAGGAGAATCTCTACCTGGTGTAAGTGTTGTAGTAAAGGGGACTACTAATGGTACAGTTACAGATGTTAATGGAAAATACAGCATTCAGGCGACTTCAAAAGATATATTGTCTTTCACATATGTAGGTATGGCGGAACAAGATATAAAAGTTGCCGGACAGAAAACGATCAATGTGGTGATGAAGGATGATGTGGCATCTCTGGATGAAGTGATTGTCGTTGGTTATGGTACTGCAAAGAAACAATCCCTGACAGGAGCGGTTTCTGCAGTCAAAGGCGACGAACTGTTAAAGGCACCGGCAACCAATGTATCAAGTTTGTTAGGCGGACGTTTGCCGGGCATTTCTTCTGTTCAAGTCTCTGGAGAACCGGGTGATGACCAAGCAGTATTGCGGGTTCGTGGTTCTATTTACAATGTTACTTATATTGTAGATGGTATGCCTCGTTCCATCAATGACATTGATCCTAATGATATTGAGAGTGTATCTGTCTTGAAAGATGGAGCTTCTGCGGCTGTGTACGGTTTGAAGGGCGCAGGTGGTGTTATCATTGTTACAACAAAGAGAGGACAGGAAGGAAAGTCAAGAATCACATATAACGGTTCAATAGGAGCATCTATGAATGCAAACTTTCCGCAGTTTATGAATGGTCCCCAGTTTGCATATTATTATAATATGGCTGATATGATGGATAAGCTGGCTAACGGAAGTATTACGGACATGAAGCAATATACACCGGTATTCACAAAAGCAAATGTGGAAGCGATGTTGAACGGCGATCCTACTGATGGGTGGGATAATGTCAATTATATTGATAAAGTATTTGGCACAGGTATCAATCAGAAGCATAACATCACCGTACAGGGTGGTAGTGACAAAATGCGTTATTTCACGTCTGTCGGCTATTTGGGACAGGATGGTAATATTGATAACTTTACTTATAGACGGTACAACTTAAGAACCAACATTGAAACTCAGCTGGCCAAGAATTTCCAGTTAAGTTTGGGAGTTGCCGGAAATGTAGGAAAACGTGAAACTCCGGGATATGCCTCCGGTGGTACAGATTCTAATTCCACATTGGGAGAACAAGGTTGGTTATCCGTTGCTCACCAGACTATCATGATGCATCCGTATTTACCGGAAAAATATGATGGACTTTATACCGCTACTACACAGAATAATACAAGCTTACCGAATAGTCCGCTAGCAGCTATTTATGAATCCGGCTACAAACATACCAATAGCTTTGATTTGCAGACTAACCTCTCTTTACAATATCATCTGCCTTGGGTAAAAGGATTAAGTGTAAAGGTTACCGGAGCTTATGACTACAAGACCTCACATAATAAAAACCTGAATACACCTTATTCTACTTATATCAATAAAATGCCGACTTCCACTACAGACTGGACTTGGACTAAAGCGGATGATCCTCGTGGAACTGCAAATGGAATAAATTTAGGTGAAGGACAATTCAGTTCCCGTCAAATGGTAGGCCAGGGAAGCATCAATTATGCGAATTCTTTCGGTAAGCATAATGTTGAAGCCATGGTACTTGCGGAAATCCGTGATTATAAAGAAAACAGTTTCTCCGGATATAATAAGAATATGAGTTTTGCAGAACTTCCGGAATTGAGTTTCGGACAACCGGCAGACTCCCCTATTTCCGGCTACAGTGATGCCAATCGTAGCATTGGTTACGTTTTCCGTTTGAAATACGACTATGACAATAAGTATCTGGCAGAATTTACAGGACGATATGACGGTTCGTATAAGTTTGCGGGCAATGTAAGTGGAAAACGTTGGGCATTTTTCCCATCAGCATCAGTAGCGTGGAGAATATCCAAAGAAAACTTTATGTCCGATCTGACTTTTCTAGATGATATGAAAATACGTGCATCTATCGGTTTGTTGGGTAATGACGATGTGAGTCCGTATGCATTCCTTAGTACTTATAACCTGATGGACGGTAACAAAAATGCGTACCAGACAATTCTGAACGGAAAAGTCATGCAGGCGCTGCGTGCATCTGTAATTGCAAATCCTACTCTGACGTGGGAAAACACGTTAACTTACAATGCAGGTTTCGACTTTACCATGTGGAATGGTTTACTGGGTATGGAATTTGATGCATTCTATAATTATACCTATGATATTCTGACAGCAATGGGAGGCGATTATCCACCATCAATGGGAGGATATTATTATACGTATGCCAACTATAACAAGGTAGACAGCAAGGGAGTTGAAATCACAGTGAGTCATCGTAATAAATTAAATCTGGCAGGGAAACCATTTTCTTATGGAGCCAGTTTCAACTTGACTTTTGCAAGAAATCGCTATCTTCGTTATCCGGATAGTCCCAATACTGTAGAATGGAGAAAACGTACAGGTCGCAGTGTAGACGCTTCAGTCGTATGGGTGGCAGAAGGTTTGTTCCGTTCGGAAGAAGAAATTGATAATTCCGCATGGTATGGAACCCGTCCTAATGTAGGTGACATCAAATATAAGGATTTAAATGGCGATGGCAAAATAGATGAAGATGACAGAACACGTGTAGGACGGGGCAATCGTCCGGAACTGACTTATGGTCTGAACTTGAATTGTGCCTGGAACGGATTTGATTTAAGCGCACAATTTACTGGAGGCGCATTGTTCGATGTATCATTAACCGGAACTTACTATAATGGTTATGATGACAATACGGTCTGGACACAAGCATTCAAAGAAGGTGCCAACTCACCTTTATATCTGGTTCAGAATGCGTATACCACGGAAAATCCGAATGGAACATTCCCACGTCTGACTCTGGGAAATCAAGGACATGGAGGAGACAATGGATTAGCTTCTACCTTCTGGTTGCGTAATGGCAGATACCTTCGTCTCAAATCGGCACAGCTAGGTTATACATTCCCTAAAAAGTGGATGAGCCCTGTGGGAATTCAGAATCTTAGAATTTATGTAGAAGGTTCCAATTTATTCACGATCTCCGGTCTTCCCGATGGAATCGACCCCGAATCTCCGGGAGTGAATAACGGATATTATCCTCAACAACGCACAATCATGGGCGGTATAACTCTGACTTTCTAAACCTTTAAAAGATTTATTATGAAAACAAAATTTATAAGTATCATATTGTTGGGAGCCTCTTTAGGGCTTGGTTCATGTAGTGATTATCTAGACATGACACCGACGGACAAAGCATCAGATAAACTAGTATGGAGTAAACTGGAATATGCCGAACAAGCTGTCAACGATTTCTACCGTTATATCGATTATTTAGGAGTTTATCGTGACGGACAATGCCTGGCAGGCATGACGGAAGCGTTGACAGACCAACTCAAATACGGTTCCTATAACTATATGTCTAAATGCCAGATACCTAGCGAAATCGCTTATGGAGGATCCGTTCTGACAGTAAGTTATGTCAGCACTTATTTAGGCAATTGGGGGACGATGTATGAATATGTACGCCGTGTCAATGAAGGTCTCAATAAACTGAAAAAGTACGCCTCATTCGGTCAGACGGAACAAGAACGGCTGGAAG
Source organism: Bacteroides sp. MSK.20.82 (assembly GCF_019052485.1). NCBI lineage: Bacteria > Pseudomonadati > Bacteroidota > Bacteroidia > Bacteroidales > Bacteroidaceae > Bacteroides > Bacteroides sp. MSK.20.82. Next base: position 25,469 of record NZ_JAHQUN010000056.1, on the reverse strand, counting down.
CGGAAATGCGCTTCTTCAGAGGATATTTATATACCGACTTGGTAAAACGTTATAAGGAAGTCATTATATATGATGAAGATCTGGATAATATAAAGAAGGATATGCCGGTCAGTTCCGAAGCAGAAGGATGGAACTTTGTATATGAGGACCTGAAGTTTGCGGGCGAACATTTACCGGTTGATAAAACCCCTAATGGACGTCTGACTAGCGGAGCAGCTTATGCAATGCTGTCACGGGCAATGCTTTATGCAGAAAGATGGGATGATGCCCGGATCGCTGCCGAAGAAGTGATGGGCATGGGATATAAGCTGGAAGAAAAAGAGAATTATTCTAATGCATTTAAAGCAGGAAGTCAGGAAGCTATTCTGCAATATTGCTATGACAAGAGTTCTACTGTAACTCATGATTTTGACGGCTATATGGCTCCCGGAGGTGATAAAGCATTGGATGGTAATTCAATGACCGGAGGATTTGGAACTCCGACACAAGAAATGGTAGAATCTTATGAATATGCGGACGGTAGCGGTTTTCCGGATTGGAGTACCTGGCATACTGCAGAAGGAACAACGGCAACTCCTCCATACGATAAACTTGAACCACGCTTCAAAGCAACCATTCTTTATAATGGTGCGACGTGGAAAGGCAGAACGATCGCATCTTATGTCAATGGTACTGATGGTTGGGCTGCATGGAAAACGGATGCCAAACCAGAAGGACGTTCTACCACAGGTTATTATTTGCGTAAGCTGGTGGATGAGACTCATAGTTTCACTTCTGTGCAGGCAAGTACACAGCCATGGACCGAAATTCGTTATGCCGAAGTGTTACTAAATCATGCCGAGGCTTGCTATCATTTGAGTGGCTATGCCGATAAAGCCAATAAAGACATCAAAGACATTCGTAACAGAGTCGGCTTGCCTTATTCGGACAAGAGTGGAGAAGACCTGATGAAAGCGATTCGTCAGGAACGTAAAGTCGAATTAGCTTATGAAGGACACTATTATTGGGATATGCGTCGCTGGAAACTATCTGCAACGGCATTCACCGGTATCCGTCTTCATGGACTTAAGATAGAACAGAATGCAAACGGTTCGTTCAATTACATTTATGTAGAGTGTGATGACAAAGATCGTAACTTCCCGACTAAGATGTACCGTTTCCCTATGCCACAGGCGGAGTTGGACAATAACGGTGCGGTAACTCAATATGCAGAATGGCAATAAATCTAAAATGAAAACAATTATGAAAAAGAATATACAATATTTACTATTAGGAGTATTGGCATTAATGAGTTCCTGCCAAGATCCGGAATATGTACTTCCAACTGCTGAGCGGCAGGGAATCACAAGCTTGACCGCACTTTTTACATCAGGTCCTTATGTGGACAAAGAAGCTGTTGTCTACACAATTGCGGATGCGTCTGTAGATAAATATGTGATTCCTATACCATGGTTTTATCCGGAAGACAGTGAAAATGAAACGGCGGAATATATGAAGACAATGAGGGTCCAGGCAAAGTTAGCTCCTAACTGTACTATTAACCCTGTTTTGACGATATTGGATTTGACTAAAGAAAATTACTTCACTTATACAGATGCGCAGGGATATAAGAAACAAATCTGCATTACGGGTGAAAGAGTGAAATCCAATAAATGTCAGTTATTAAGTTTCTCAATACCGGCCGAAGATATTAGTGGAATTATTGACGAAGAGCATAAGACGGTATCTCTGATTTCTGCAGAAGATTTATCTTCCTGTCTGGCAGAATATTCACTTTCCTCTCATGCGACAATGTCGCCGGATCCTAAGACAGAGGCGCTTGACTTCAATTCACCTGTAGAACTGACGGTCATCGCTCACGATGGAGTGACGAAGCAGACGTACACAGTTCAGAAGGCAGTGCCGGATAAGATCCCTTATGGATATAGAAAAGGCAGTGAGACAGAATTGTTTAAATTGGATATGGGAGTTATAGGTTTGCCCTGGACTTCAGCCAACTCACCTTCACTGGCCGTTAATGGCAATAATTTAGTTGTTTGCTTAGGGGACGGTTCTACTGCTCCTACCTATTATAATGCTTCTACAGGAAGTAAGATTGGCAATATGACTTTGGGAAGCGTAGGTGTTGCATCTTTAGGTTGTGTGACAAGTGATAGTAAAGGAAACATATTGTTGGCAACAAAAGCAGCTAATGGTAAATCCTTCTCTATCTATAAGACTTCTTCTGTAACCACAGTTCCAACTTTATTGATATCTTATACCAACAATACAAGTTTGGATATGGGTACCAAAGTATCTGTACAGGGTGATATCAATACAAATGCCGCTATCATTGCTACATGTGACGGGACAGCCTCGTCCGGTTCTAATACGTTTGTTCGCTGGATTATAACAGACGGTGTATTGGGAAGTCCTGAAGTAGTATCGGTAAATGGTGTTGGCTATTGGGGATCTCCTGTGTCAAATACCAAGGTTGTCACCAAAGGAACTACTGCACAAAGCGATTATTTCTTATCCTATTATGATCCTAACGTACTTTATTGGGTGAATGGAACAAGTAATAATGCGTCCAAGTCTTTATCCAATTCGGACAATGGCAATTCCTGGGCAATGAATAATAACTGTCTGGATGCAAGAACGTTCAATAATGCGCAGTATCTTGTATTGGTATCTACGGCTCACTTCCCGCAATGGGGAGGCACTCCGTACTTATATATGTACGATGTAACCTCAGACGGATCGTTTACCGGTACGGTATCTACTTCAGACGCTTTGACATTCAATCCTTCACTTTCTTCGTTCGGTTCTGCAGATGGTGTAGCGGCAACAGGTGATGTATTGTTTGCTCCAACTACAGATGGATATAAACTTCGTCTCTACTATGTTGACAACAACTGTAAGATTATCGGAGGGTATGAATTTGATTGTATCGACAAATAATTAATGTGTTTCAAAAGAGTTACTGACATTAATAAACATATATAATATGAGAAATCTTTTTAAAATATTATTATTGACGTTTTGCGGAATGGTTGCTATCACTTCATGTAGTGATGATTCTGATGGAATCCCCGGATGGCCCTGGAATGATAATTCAACAGAGGGACCGGAAAATCCGGATGTAACAGAAATCAAGCCACGCTATGTCTGGATTGATGCGGCAGCTAATTTTCCGGATTATGCGAATAATAAGGAGAATATCTCCACAGATATGGTGAAAGTAAAAAACGCAGGGTTTACTGATATCATTGTTGACGTGCGTCCCACTACAGGAGATGTTTTGTTCAACACTACTGCAGTAGATCAGGTGAAGCGAATGGATGTGTGGGGAAGTTCGGGTTATGTATATTATGAACGTACTGAAACATGGGATTACCTGCAGGCATTTATAGATGCAGCCAGAAGTCAGGGGCTGAAAGTACATGCGTCAGTCAATACTTTCGTCGGTGGTTACTTATGTCCCTATAACCTCGGATCAGATGGAATACTGTTCCGTGATGACTCGAAGAAGGAATGGGCAAGTGTGGCTAATCTCGCTGACGGTCTGACAAATACGATGGATTTGTTGAATGACGAGACCGATTATGGAGCTAAATTTTTGAATCCGGCTAACGATGATGTGCAGAACTTCGTTTTGCAGTTACTGGGTGACCTGGCTAAATATGACTTGGATGGAATAATTCTGGACCGTTGCCGTTATGACGATTATGGCTTGGAAAGTGATTTCTCGGCTGTTTCTAAACAGAAGTTTGAAGAGTACATTGGGGAAACAGTTGCTCATTTTCCGGAAGACATTATGGCACCAGGCACAGATGAGATACCTTCAGATCAGCCTGCCTATTTCAAGAAATGGTTGGAATTTCGTGTAAAAGTGATTCACGACTTTATCGTCAAGGCACGTGAGAAAGTAAAATCCGTAAATTCAGAAATCAATTTTGGAGTGTATGTAGGCGCATGGTATTCCAGTTATTATACTTCGGGAGTAAATTGGGCAAGTCCTAAATATGACACCTCAGCCTACTATCCTAAATGGGCAACAGCAGATTATAAGAACTATGGTTATGCCGATCATCTGGATTATATATTCTTAGGTGCTTATGCATCTGTCGATAAGATTTATGGTAGCGGCGAATGGACAATGGAGGGATTTTGCAAAAACGGTCGCGAGTTGCTGAAAGGTGACGTTCCCTTCTCCGGAGGTCCGGACATAGGCAATGGTACCGGATGGACTAACGGTGGACAAGCCGCTAAAATACCTGATGCCATCGACGCATGTATAAACAATAGCGACGGCTTCTTCGCATTCGACCTCTGTCATATCAAGATGTACGACTATTGGAACGCTTTCAAGACAGGATTTGATAACTATCTGGAGTCCGTTCAAAAATAGGAAGTTGATAATTCAATCTGAGAATATACTCAATACAAGTATTCTCCTTTCTATTCATAGCACTAAGTCTGAGCCGCAAGGTTCAGACTTAATGTTAATGAATTGCCTTATTTGTATAAAGAACAATAGATAACTATGAAAATATATTTATTACAACTTGTCATTTTGATGAGTTTGAGTTTGAACTTGCAGGCTCAAAATTTATCCGGTACTATTCGTGGAAAGGTAACCTGTCATGGGAAAGGACTTCAAGGAGTAGTTGTAACGGACGGAATCGACTGTGTTCTGACTAATAAGTCGGGCGAATATGTGCTTGCTCCTCAAAGGGATGCCCGGTTTGTTTACTTGTCCGTGCCTTCCGGTTATCAGCCGAAAACAGAAAAGACCATTCCCTTATTCCATCAACAAATAGAGATGGATAAACAAGACGGATATAATTTTGAGTTGATGAAAAATCCTCAGAATGATGCGAATCATCTGTTTCTGGTGCAGGCTGATGTGCAAGTCACTTCCGAAGACGATGTGAAAGCCTATGGCAGATTCCTGCAGGATATAAAAGAATATGTACAGCCTTATTCGGGAAAAAGAGACATATTCGGTATTGATTGTGGAGACATCGTGGGTGATACCCCCTCTTTGTATCCATCTTACATTAATACCGTATCTACTTTGGACTTTCCCGTTTATCGTGCTATCGGCAACCATGACATGACCTACGGAGGACGTACTTTTGAGTACTCGTACCGTACTTTTGAAAGTTATTTCGGCCCCATCTACTATTCGTTTAATAAAGGAAAAGCCCATTACATTGTACTCGACAATTGTTTCTATGTCAATCGTGACTACCAGTACATCGGATATATTGATGAACGGACTTTTGCATGGCTGGAAAAAGACCTTTCGTATGTGTCCAGGGATAAGCTGGTATTTGTGGTCATGCACATTCCCTCCAGCCTTCAGAAAAAGTTAAGATATAATACTTTGGATCAGGATGAAACAGTGAATACAGCTGCACTATATAAACTCTTGGAGGGCTATAATGCGCATATCATTTCCGGGCATACCCATTTCAATACGAACGTTTGTTTCAATGATTCGTTGATGGAGCATAATACGGCAGCAGTGTGTGGCACTTGGTGGCGTGCAGACATCAATGTAGACGGAACTCCCAGAGGTTACGGTATATATGAAGTGAACGGAGATCAATTGAAGTGGATTTATAAAAGCGCAGGTTATCCGCTGGAACACCAGTTTCATGCTTATCCGGCAGGATCGTCGGATGAATATCCTTCTGATATCATAGCCAATGTATGGAACTGGGATGATCTGTGGAAGGTAGAATGGTATGAAAATGGACAAAGGATGGGCGAAATGCAAAAGTACAAAGGATATGATCCTATGGCAAAAGTCATCTGTTCAGATAAGGAAAAGGTGAAATATGACTGGATATCTCCGGTTCTCACCGAGCATCTCTTTCATGCAACTCCTCATGACCCAAACGCAAGGCTAGAGATTAAGGTGACTGACCGTTTTGGTAATGTATATACTCAAACTATTGAAAACAAATAAACTAAAATCATATGTTCAGAAACAGATACTTTTGGCTACTTATAAGTTTGTTCTTTGTTCTGAAAACAGAAGCTAAAGTAACCCTGACCTCCATTTGGGGAGACAACATGGTGTTGCAGCAACAAGCAGAAGTTACTTTTCGTGGAAAGGCTACTCCCGGAAAACGTGTATATGCTTCCGCTTCATGGAATCATCGGAAAATCTATGCAGATTGTGACCGGAACGGACAATGGACACTGGCTCTTCCGACTCCGGAAGCCGGCGGACCATATACCATTACTTTTTCGGACGGAGAAGAGCTGACCTTAAAAAATATCCTGATCGGTGAAGTCTGGTTCTGCTCCGGACAGTCGAATATGGAAATGCCGGTAAAAGGGTTCCGCGGACAACCGGTCTATGGTTCGCAGCCCTATATCGTGTCCGCTAATCCTAAACGACCATTAAGACTTTACACCGTAAAGAACAATTGGAGCACGACTCCGAAAGAAGAAGGAATAGACGGACAATGGAGTGAAGCATCTTCGGAAGAAGTGGCCGATTTCAGTGCAACAGCTTATTTCTTCGGCAATCTGTTGCAACAATCCTTGGACGTGCCTGTAGGATTAATACATTGCTCCTGGAGTATGTCAAAGATTGAAGCATGGATGGACAAAGAAACCTTATCTCATTTTTCCGAAGTAACCTTGCCGGATACAAATCAGGATAAATTCGAATGGGCTGCCGGGACGCCTACTCTGTTGTGGAACGCAATGGTAAATCCGTGGAAAGGATTCCCTGTCAAAGGAGTTATCTGGTACCAGGGAGAGGCGAATACTCCCGATCCTACTCTTTATAAAAAGCTTTTTCCCGCCATGGTCTCTCAATGGAGAAATTTCTTTCATAATGCTGAAATGCCATTTTATTATGTCCAGATTGCTCCCTGGAAGTCCGAAGGGAATGACAAGTTGGATTGGGCATGGTTCCGTCAATGTCAGTTGGAGCTGATGAAGGAAGTTCCCGGAGTGGGAATGGTGACCACCGGAGACGCAGGCAGCGAACTCTTTATACATTCACCTTATAAGATTAAGGTTGGAGAACGGTTAGCTTATTGGGCACTGGCCCAGACTTACGGCCGAAAAGGGTTCCAATATTCCGGTCCAGTCTACAAGACCTATCGTATCCAGGGAAATGCTGTAGAAATAGACTTTGAATATGGAGAGGAAGGACTGACTCCGGAAAATCAGAATGTGAAAGGTTTTGAGATCGTAGGTTCCGATGGTATATTCCGACCTGCAAAGGCGGAGATCATCAATGGCACATCTACTGTGAAAGTATGGAATGATTCTGTTAGTGACCCGACAGAAGTCCGCTACTGCTTCCGGAATTATGTGCAGGGGGAATTATGCAATAATGCCGGGCTTCCGGCTTCTCCTTTCCGGATCGTCATCAAAAAGAAACCGGCCTTAATGTGGATTGATGCCGAAGCAAACTTTGAGCGCTTCAGTCATAAAGATTCGATTGATTATTACTTGGAAAAAATCAAATCGCTGGGCTTTACACATGCGGTTGTCGACATTCGTCCGATCACAGGGGAAGTTTTATATAAAAGTGAATATGCTCCGCAAATGAAAGAATGGAAAGGAGCCAAAGCCGGTGATTTTGACTATCTGGGATACTTTATCAAAAAAGGGCACGAACTGGGGCTGGAGATACACGCCTCATTGAATGTATTCTGTGCCGGACACAACTATTTTGACCGTGGAATGGTATATAGCGGACATCCGGAATGGGCTTCGATGGTGTACACTCCCGATAAAGGAATCATTCCAATCACCGAAGAGAAGCATAAATATGGTGCCATGATCAATCCTTTGAACGAAGAATATCGTACCCATATCCTGAATGTTCTGAAAGAAGTCGTGAGCAAATATCCCGACCTGGACGGTCTGATGCTCGACCGGGTACGTTACGATGGAATAACCGCTGATTTTTCTTCATTGTCACGTGAGAAGTTTGAAGAATACATCGGTAAAAAAGTCGCAAACTTCCCCGAAGATATTTTCCGTTGGACTAAAAATGCAGATGGGAAATACATAACGCAACCAGGAAAATATTTCCGGAAATGGCTGGAATGGCGTACTAAAAACATTACTGATTTCATGGCGCTTGCCCGTAAAGAAGTAAAGGCAGCCAACCCTGACGTTTCTTTCGGCACCTACACCGGTGCCTGGTATCCATCTTATTATGAAGTAGGCGTAAACTTTGCCAGCAAAGAATATGATCCGGGCAAAGATTTCAGCTGGGCAACACCCGAATATAAAAATTATGGCTATGCCGAGCTGATAGACCTTTATGCTACCGGTAATTATTATACGGACATAACCATCGAGGAATACAGAAAAACGAACCGGAGTATCTGGAACGAAACTGATTCGCAGGCTCAATCCGGTACGTGGTATTGTGTAGAAGGCTCTTGTCAACATTTACGTCAGATATTGAAAGGTAATAAATTTATGGGAGGTATTCTAGTGGACCAATTCTATGACAACCCTGCCAAACTTTCGGAAACGATAGAGATGAACCTTCGCCGTTCGGACGGATTAATGGTATTTGACATCGTACATATCATTACCAAAAATCTGTGGAAAGAAGTAGAGGAAGGAATGAAAAGAGGAGGTTCCTTATGAATAACCGGGCCTATGCATTAGACGCTTTGAGAGGATATGCGATTATTACGATGGTACTTTCTGCTACCATCGTAACGCAGGTGCTCCCCGGTTGGATGAGTCATGCGCAGACGCCGCCACCTGATCATATATTCAATCCTTCTTTGCCCGGCATTACATGGGTAGACCTTGTTTTTCCTTTCTTTCTGTTTGCGATGGGAGCAGCTTTCCCTTTTTCCATAGGTAAGCGTGCAGAGAAAGGTGACTCTAAACTGAAATTAATATATGAAGCGGTGAAACGTGGAGTACAACTGACTTTCTTTGCCATCTTCATTCAGCATTTTTATCCGTATGTGTTGAGTTCTCCGCAGGACATCAGAGCCTGGCTGCTGGCTATTCTTTGCTTTGCGGTTCTGTTTCCGATGTTCATGCGCATTCCTTTGAAAATGCCGGACTGGGCACATACCGGCATAAAGATAGCCGCATACGGAATTGCGGTAATCATGATGCTTACTACTTCTTATGCCGATGGAAGAACGTTCAGTCTGTATTTTAGTAATGTGATTATTCTGTTGTTAGCCAATATGGCCATCTTCGGTTCTGCCCTCTACATTTTTACGATGCATAACCGATGGTTGCGTTTGGGAGTTTTATTGCTGCTGATGGCTGTCATTTTGGGAAGTACTGTCGAAGGTTCCTGGACACAGGTGGTGTTCAATTATACTCCTTTGCCCTGGATGTATCGGTTTGATTATCTGAAATATCTGTTTATTGTAATTCCCGGCAGTATTGCCGGTGAGTACTTGATGGAATGGATGAAGGGCCGAAAAGATACCGAACAGCCAGCTTCACCGCAATACCGTAAGATAGGAATTGCGTTACTGATATTGACTATGGTGATTATTGTATTTAATCTCTATGGGCTTTACACCCGTATGTTGGCTGTGAATTTATTAGCGACACTTGTGCTGTTATTGATTGGCAAATTTATATTCTTACGTCCGACAGAGGGAATCGCTTTGTTATGGAAAAAGCTATTTAATGCCGGAGCATATCTTCTTCTTTTGGGGCTATGTTTTGAACCTTTTCAAGAAGGTATCAAGAAAGATCCTGCCACTTTTAGTTATTTCTTTGTAACTTCCGGTCTAGCATTCCTTGCGCTCTTATTCTTAAGTCTTGTCTGTGATTATTTCAGATGTGTGCGAAGTAGCCGCTTTCTTGTTATGTCCGGGCAGAATCCGATGATCGCTTACGTGGTTAGTGATTTATTCATTATGCCGTTGGCTAATATACTGGGACTTGTCTCGCTGTTGTCTTACTTCCAGCAGAATGCGTGGCTCGGATTCCTTCGGGGAGTAATCATTACGTCTTTAGCTGTCTTGGTAACGATGTTTTTTACTAAGATCAAGTGGTTTTGGAGAACTTGACATCATTCAATAGATATACCCACAGTATAATAACAGGCATTAAAAACAAATTAAACAGAAAACAAAATGATAGATAAATAGCAAAACAGGAAGCATAATTTCCTTATTTTCCTGTTTTTGCTATTTCTATCTTTTGATAGATGAGTAAAGATAGAAAGAGATATGCATAAAATCATGAATTAATATGCATGATTATGAATAAACGAGCGGTCATTTGCATAAAAAACGCCGTATAGTTTGAAATAAACATAAGGTTGATTGAGCTAAAACATAAGGTTGATTGTAAATAAACATAAGGTTGCTTTTAAAGGAACGTCCCATTGCTTTTAAAGCAACGCTAAGTCCGTTTAAAAGGAGCATATTTTAGCTCTAAAATGATGGGTATCTTATTTATTAGACTTTGTTTTAGGATGAAAAATATTAATCAGAATGATGCAAAGTAATATAAAAAGAGAAAGATATTACAGAATAGTGTGAAAAATAACACAAAAAGAATACATCTAGATGTATATTCGCAACAAAGTGATTTCCCGTAACGGCAAATCTCTGTCATTTTATTCTCTATCCTATGAAACGATGGAAATACGCCCGTTAGAGAGTTTATAATTATCAAAATGACAAAATGCCATTTTGATAATTATATAACATGGTAAGTCTTAATAAAACGATTCCTTTTTCAATGGCCATCCTGTGATAGTTGACATATAAGGAATCAATGACATAGCCATTTTCATTTGACCTTTGTAATTTGGATGCCATACTGCTCCTAGGTCTGTAGTCGGATCGCAAAGGCCTTCGGGAAGAACTGCTATATAAACTTTCTTATCATTCAAGTCTTTGCGCATACGCTCCATGTATTGAACGATCTGCCGTTGAGTAATAGCCGGACTGATGCATAATATAGGGACATCTCCGTAATTTGCACGAAGACGGCTTATTAGTAGCTTATAAGCATGAATAAACTCATCTTCCAACGGATATATATTGGTGGAAAAATCATTAGTTCCTAAATTAACAACCACCAAATTGGGCTTGTATGTTTTAAAGTCCCATTTCTTATCCAAATTCATATCAAATGTATTCAGCATACGGTCTTTCATTGTCACGGCAGATATTCGGACGGAATCTCCATAATTGCGGACTACTCCACGTCCGGAATGTGCAATAAGCGTATAATCGGCATTGAAATAGCGGGCGATAATAGTGGCATAAGATAAGTTGCAATTCTCCGTTTCAGCTTTATAAGGTTCGCTACGGTCTTTCCCTTCTACACCATAGCCACACGTCAGCGAGTTACCGATAAATTCGATATGTCTGGACGGGCACTCCGTTTCTTTCATCAGTTCTCCTTTATTGTGAAGCACAAATTGATGAATGGTTGTCTTTCCCCATTCCCCTTCCGTACGTTTTTGAATCAACACATGATGGATGCTTTTATCCATGCCGGAAATGAAATTAATCAAAGTATCTTTACCGGATACTTTTACCGTTTTGTGTAAAAGGCTGTCTACAAAAACATTGTAATAATTAATACCAGTATCTGAAATCTTCATAGACAATTCTCCTCCCGAAAGTCGGGTACGAAGATAAGTACCGGTCCAGTCGAAAGAAACGGAGCCATCACTCTGTATTTCCGTACGTCCCACGTAAGAAACGTTTTCATCATTAGCTTTATAGTATCTGTTCTTTGTAGTTTGAGCATTTACATCTTCAAACAACAGACAGAGGCTAACCAGAACTAACACATTTTTCCACATATCGTTTTCTAAATTAATCAAAGGTAATCACACAACTTCCGGACCCGTCGGATACAATTCTAAGTCCTTTGGCTGTTACTTTATTACCGGTAATTGTTATTGATTTACTTTTCTCTATAATCGTAAAAGACTTCTTTGTATAATCGACAGGCAACTGTATTGTCCTGTCGACGCTCTTCTTGCAATCTATAAAAAGGACCTTTTTATTATCTATAACACCTTCATAACACAGCAAATCATCATCATCAGAAACAGGAGACTTAAACCAAGTATACACTCCGCTCCAATGAATAATATCCCCCTTTTTGTGTTCTCTATCAGCTATAATCTTGTGGTACGTCTTATTGCTGGAATTTCCTATGAATATAATATCATCATCTGATATTTCTTCATGATTTCCCAATCCATCGGCAAACAGATAAGAAGATTGATACGCATTTGCGCTTTTCTCAATGAAACGGCGAAATGACGGATACTCTTTCTTTGTAAAGGTAGAAACATCCTTTTGTACTGTCCAGTCCACATACTTGCCATTGGCAGTTAATGTATGTGTCTCCTTGTCAAACATAGATTGCATTCCGTAATACATTTGTACTGTCACGGGAGACTCATTTTGAAATTCATGAGTAACCAAGACTTGAATGTTATTTCTATAAATAGAATAATTGACAGTCTCAATACATAAGATCTCATTCAGAAGTGTTTTTCCACTACTGGTATCGGCTTTGGAAGGGTTCATTATTTCATTGATTACTTCAATCTTTATCTCTTTTGTCAGAGTCGATAGATCTGTCTTTATTTCTTTTCCGTCGATATAAATACGATAACCGATATTGCGGGCAGTTTGAGTAACTTCATCCAGATAGGGATGATTTCCTCCACACCACCCGTATCCGGTTATATTAAAAGGACCGATATTGTCACTGTAAGCCAGATTCAGAAGAGAAGTCGGAGAAGCATCTGGCAGAGTAGCAGGAGTAGGCATATTGTTGTCAATTGTTCCTACTCTATAAAATGTGAACAGTTCATTGAACATACACTTCTTGAACCAATAAAGAATATCGGTTTTGGCATCTAACTTGGCTGATATATATAAATCTTCGCCGGTTATTTTCACTCTCATTTCTTCGGATATCGTTTCAGTCCCGGGAGAGTCTTCTTCCGCAGAAGGCTTATCCGGGAGTCCGGAAGAAATTCCCGAATCTCCATTCGAGCAGGCTACTAAGTGCCAGGATAAAAATACGAATGCAAGGATTAAACGTTTCGTCATGGCTTCTATCTTTATTTTAATTCAAATTTGAGAACATCTTTGATATCCATAGCTGATGCTGCTATGATAGCTTCAAATTTGCCCGGTTCACAAATCCATTCATGTTTTTCCGCATCAAAAAAGCTTAATGCCTCTTTATCAATAGACAAAGAAACTATTTTTTCTTCACCCGGCATTAATTTTACTTTCTTAAATCTCTTTAATTCTTTCACCGAGCGGGGAAGAGAAGACTTTATGTCTCTGATATAAAGCTGAACAATTTCCTGTCCTTCACGGTTCCCTGTGTTCTTGACAGCTAAACTGAAAGTTATTGTTTCGTCAACTGACATGACTTTCTTGTTTGCTGTTAGTTTTCCATACGCCTACCACTCTGTCTCCAATGGGGTGATTCACATCTTGATAAACAGGAGCTTGCGTCATGAAAGATGATGCCAGAAAAGGCATGATTGCTATGATATTAATTGATTTCATTGTTTTGTTATTCTTGTCCGTATAAACAGTATAAATATAATATGCTGATGGCAGATTCCATCAGCATATTATCCAAATGATTATTATAAGCCTAAGAAAGCTGTCGGTGCATCTGTGGTTATCAGATCAAAACCATTGTCAATACACCATTGCATCTCAGAAGGGATATTTACAGTCCATACATTGGAGGTCATCCCTGAATTTTTCAGATCTTTCAACCAATCCGGATTTTTATGATAAGCCCAATAATTGTAATCTGCCCCGGTAGCTCCCAATTGTTTCAGTTCCTTGGGCGAAATATCCTGTCCCAAATACAAAATTGGAGTTTTAGGAGGTGCCAGACGTATAAACTCACACATCACATGACGGGAAAAAGAGATGTATTCTACTCTGTGAGTCAATTTTTTCTCTTCCACCAACTTTAGGATCATTTCAACGGCTTTCGTTTCACGTTCCGGAGTACTGAGGGGTTTCATCTCCAGTATCAGATGTATTTTAAGTTTCTTCGCTTTATCAAGGAACTGCTCTAAAGTTGGCATATTCTCCCCATTGCTTAACTTTAAAGTGCGTAGCACGTCAGAAGATGTTTTCTCCAGAGAGTATCCGTCATGCCATCCGTCATGATTCAACATCAACTCATCGTCAGCTGTCAGCCATACATCAAATTCCGAACCGTAACAACCTATTGAATCAGCTTTCACTAAAGCTGCTAGCGAGTTCTGTGCAGATCCGGGTGTATTCCAGAATCCACGATGGGCAATAACTTTGGTCTGATGAGATTCTTTTTTTTGCTTGCCACGTCTTGATACAATCAGATTAGCCAGTCTGTCCATGACTTCATGATCTTTCGGGTTCGTTGATTTATACATATCAAGAACAGCATGATTGCCACTATAATAGGCCATTGCAGATGTACGGAAGGCTTGTTGTCTTTCAAAATGATCAATATACGCTACCAGACGATTATAAAACGAGTCCTTGGCATCAAACAATGCTCTTTCGTCAAATTCAAGTTCCATCCCCATGTTCAGAGTGGCGGCAGATTGACATGCTTCTTCCAATCTTTTATCGGGAATAGAGGCTTTAAAAAAGTGGTTCGGTTGTTGATAAGCAATATCAAAGCCTAATTCTTTCCATTGGTTGTAGCCTTTTGCCTGCCAATACGGAATCCAGCAAAATGTTTTGTTCATTGAATGAATATACTTACTTAATGGAACTGACAGATCTTTAGTGAAATCAATATCCTCTGCCAGCCAGTAGAAACCTGATAGTTTCAGATGTTTGTATTTTGCCTGTTTGAATCGCTTCATTAACTCATCGATATACCAACGGGTGGCCTTCACCTGATCCTCTTGTCTGGAAAAGTCCATTGGCTCGCCATCCACTTCTCCCCAATCTTTTTGTCCGGGAAGAACTTCCGGAAGACATAGTACTATCTGATGAGTAAAATCCGGTTTTCCAATTTCTTTAATCTGTGTTCCGATACATCGATCTAAGGCAGACAGCGCTTTTCCATCTTCAAAAAGACGATCTAATAACCATAGCCATTCTTTTTTTCTTGCATTTTTATCTGAGTAGCGTGTTGCAAAGCCACAGCCTTTCCCATCTGTGAACTCCAAAAACAAGAATCCGTCAAATAACCAGTCTTTATGTCCATCTGCAAACTGATGTACCACATAGGGGAGAAATTGATCCGAAGTCCAGTCAATACGATGCACTCCTCCCTGGTAAATAAGTGCCAGATCTTTTATTTTATTCTGTCTATATCCTTTATCTATGGATAGCGCATGACTATCCATAGTAATAAATAACAGACAGAAACATATCAATCCTTTTAGATATAGTGAGAAATAGTTCATAATTTTCATGTTTTTAGTTACATACCCCAAGCATAAACTTCACCAAGACTAACTCTCAGCCCGTCATAAGTCGGATAGGTATCAGTTATTACAAAACGAATGTATCGGGCTTGTGTCGCAGGAACATCCATATTAACGTTGGGTTCTCCGATTTTGGGAGAAGTCCAGTCTTTTAATTTAACCCAATTCTCGTTATCAATACTAGCTTCTACATAACCGGCTTTCGATGTGCCTGCCCAAACGTGTGCTGCTGGTGCAACAGGGTTAGCAAATCCAAATCTGAATAATGTATATTCTTTCCCCATGTCAAATACAAAGTAATAGGGCAAGGGCTCTTTTACATCCCATCGGCATAGCCATTGTGTGCCAGGATTATTGTCTATCAATGATTCCACTCCCCATCCCATATTCAGATACCATCCGCCGTCTTGGGTACAACAGTTGTTGAAATCTATAACACTCCATCCTTTCTTGTCTATTGGGTCCGGTTGGAATTTAACTGTGTACAGTTTGGACGCAGCATCAGGACTTATACCATATTTTGAAACGGAAGTAATGCGTAGTGGAAGTACATAGTCACCAAATAAATAAGTACCCTCTTCCGGTATTAACCCTTTCTTGTGGTATTTAATTTTAATGAATGTTTCCTTCATGCCTGTTAATATAACTCCTTTATTATCTACAGTAAAGGAACTCTCCGGCAACATTTTATAAGCCGTGCCATGAGCGGTATTATAATCAATGACTAACTGAGGATCGACTTCAATCTGAAATGAAATATCTTCGTCATTAGAATAATTAGTTCTTATCTTTACGAACAGTTCTCTTTCATTCAAATCGCCGAAAGTCGGCATAAAATCAGTAACCGGACTCATACCAGGAACATCCATTTGCAAATAAGGTTCCTTAATAGTAGGTACAATAATGGTTTTTAGTCGCTCATCATCTGCAGAGATAAAATTTTGCACCACACTCATTTGTATGGGCAAGCCATATTCCTTTCCCGTAGAAAGAAGATCGGATAGACGGTCGGCATTCCATTTAATATCAAAAGCTTTCCGATAGTCGGAATCGTTGAGACGCAGAGCAGGCTGAAGAATGGTATAACAATCGGAAGGTAATAATTGGATCGATGTTCCATTATCCGTATTATAACTCTGAAGAACAGTCTCGTCAACAGAAATGGAAACTTCTGTCTCCTGCTTTCCTTTCCCACTTTTGATAACAAATAATTGATAGGGGGTATCCATACCACGGAATATCTCCGTTTCTGTATAGGTAGAATGCAATAGTCCGATTTGATCATTAACCATGAGATTATCACGATCATCAGTACATGCCGATGCAATAAAAAGTGCAGCAACTATGAATTGTATTGTCTTATGTTTTTTCATATTTATATCCATTACATATATTTACCATCCGTAATTCTGAGTAATATTCTTCATTTCACTCAATTGTTCTTGATTGATAGGGAAGAAATAATGCTTAGGCTCAAATACCCGAGGACCACCTTTCCAAACATTTGATGTCCGCGACCAAGAATCTTCGTATGAAGTGGCCAATAAATTAAGAGAATATTCCGGTCCGGGAAACTCTTGTTGAGCAATCATCCAGCGACGGGCATCATAATATCGGTGTCCCTCAAAGGCTAATTCTACCATGCGTTCCTTTTGAATCAGCATCCGCAACAAATCCTTATTGCCTTTCACTTCCGGATACGCTGTTTCGAGGGCATTTAAACCGGAACGTTCGCGAACAAGGTTAATATACTTCAATGCTTCCGTTTCATTGCGTTCGGGCTTCTCATTGCAAGCTTCAGCATAGTCAAGATATATTTCGGCCAAACGGAAATAGGGCCAGAATACGGTTCCCCAACTGCCACTTTCTGTATTAAGAGCAGGATCGAGTGGGCGTCTCCACATATATCCGACTTTGACACAATCTCCGGATTCTAAGTACGAGGACGATCCTCCCGTAAAAAAGGTAACTTGTTTTATGCCTTTATATTGATTGATCCAATAAAAACCATTTGGAAATACAGAAGCATAAAAACGGGCGTCACGTCCGACACAGCTATTATGCGCTTTAAATCCAGGTGCAAAACTGACTCCCGGCTGCTTGAAATTTTCTGTAAAACCGGTATTTGTATATCCCGATTGCTCATCAATTACAGGATTCCCGTTATTGTCATATCCGGTAACAGGATATCTTCCGGATTTAGCCATCGGATAAGTATCTACTAATTTCAGAGACGGGCAGAAACCACCGACACCCAATTCACAAACTCTAGGAGGCATGCACCGGCTATACAGATAGAAACCTATAGCTCCGAGTCCAGTATTAGTAGGATTACGTCCCCAGGCACCCCAGATCGTCTCTTTATTCCACTCTTCAAAAAGAACTCCTTGATAAGATTTGATGGCACGCAGTAAAGGGTCTGCTTCAGTCTGGTCTTTGTACAATTCATAGATGTTCATATCTATAACGTCTTTGGCAGCTTTAGCGGCTTTTTCCCATTTTTGAGGATCGGGACTTTGTGGAAAAAGGAAATCACCATACAGATTCTTCATTTGTCCTTTATAAAGATCGCATCCATTATACAATGGACTGGCGGCATAGAGCATTAAGCGCGCTTTGGCAGCCATTGCCGCTCCCTTGGTGATACGTCCTGCCCATTTTGTGAAATCGCTGATCTCTGCAGGAAGTTCTGCAATAGCCTTATCATATTCTTCAGCTATGAAATTTACGTTTTCATCAACTGTATGACGGTCTATCGTTTCCGGTTTTATAAGTTCATCCGATTCGATGTCTCCCCAGATATACACAGGACCATATTGACGGAATAGTTCAAAGTAATAATAAGCTCGCAGAAAACGTGCTTCTGCTTTCATTATACGTCTCGTTTCAGAGTCAATCTCCAAACATTCGTCAACATGGTTCATGAATATACTAGCTTGTTTTATGCCTGTATACTTTGCTTTCCAAATATTATAGTTTGGAGTAGAAGGTCCCCATGATCCATTATTGAAAGAGAGGTAGTTGACCCACTGATACCAGGAGAACATGGCTTCATCACTACGGGGAACTGCGCTTCCTTCTTCCAGATATTCATATTCCCGTGGCAAGTAGCTATAAACATGCGCTAAATACTGTTCGGTAGAGACACGCTTACTAAAGGTTTCGTCTTGTGTAAGCTGGTCGAGCAAAGTCACATCCAGATAATCGTTGCATGATACAAAGCTGAATGCAACGGTGAAGTATAGGAATATTCCTAAAATTCGTATCTTTTTATTCATAGTTCTAATATACTTTAAAAGTTAAGATTAAGACCTAAGGTGATTGTTCTCATCTGAGGATATATATTTCCATAGTTGGAATCGAGTTCGGGATCCCACAATTTGAATTTGCTGAATGTCAAAAGGTTGACACCCTGTGCATAAACACGAATTGATGACATGCCCAGACGTTTATAAATATGCTTCGGAAGGGTATATCCTATCTCCACATTTTTCAAACGAAGAAAACTCATATTACGTTGCCAGTAGGTGGAGGGTTGAAGATTATTCTCTACCTTGCTCATAGAAAGCCGTGGATAAGTAGCATTAGGATTAGGATTGCTGGTTGTCCAACGTTTTTCGGCTACATCTGCGTAAATCTGTCCTAAACGCTCTATATTATCAGAGGCACCATAAAGAGCGTCTCCACCGATAATACGAGTCACATTTCCTACTCCCTGCATAAACAGAGAAGCGTCAAATCCTTTCCAGCCCAGACTAATACCAAATCCATAATTTATTTCCGGTACGTCCGTATAGCCAATCGCTACCTTATCGTATGCGTCGATAACGTTATCACCATTGATGTCTTTATATTTAATATCACCAGGACGAACGTTTCCAAAGTTTTGTTTGGGGCTATTGGCTATATCTTCTTCTGACTCAAAAAGACCTAGAGCTATAAGACCGCGTTGCTGACGATAGGCAAATCCAGCTTCACTTTGGTAGGGCCATATAGGAGTCGGTTTATCATCATACAACTTTTTATTTCGATTGTAAGTGAAATTGGCACGGGCAGAGACATACCAGTCATTAAATCGTTGTTCATACTCCATAGAACCATCGAAACCTTGATTCTTCATTTCTCCAAGATTCACATACTGGGTTTCATTGAGACCGACGATTGAAGGAACACTTTCTTGCTGAATATAGATACCGGTACGCTTTTCATAAAAATAATCAAGTTGGAATTTAAGCTGGTCAAATAAGCCAAGTTCCAGTCCCACATTCGCTTTTTGAGCTTTCTCCCATGAAACATTCAGGTTTCCCGGAATACCTGTAGAAATACCTACGATACTTCCACTACCGGGATTCGTTCCGAAAATATAGCCGTATTGTCCTTCTTTCATGGTGGAGTTGAATGCAAAACGTCTGTTTCCGCCAATCTGGTCATTACCTATTTCTCCATACGAACCTTTGATTTTCAACAGGTGGATAGTAGAACGCAACGGATCCCAGAAAGCTTCGTTGCTTAGCATATATCCTATAGCAAAAGAGGGAAAGAAACCAAAACGTTTGTCAGGTGCGAAATTCTCAGAGCCATTGTATCCGAAGTTAAATTCAGCAAAATAACGGTCGTAATATGAATAAGTAGCTCTACCGGCAATACCGATGTTTTTGTGGGCAAAAGCGTCTACATAATTACCCGGGAAATTGTCTGTATAGTTACGCATACTAAAAAGAAACAAGGCTCCAACACGGTGCTTTTCTCCAAAGAGGCGGTCGTAATTGGCTGAGGCTTCAAAGTTGATAGTACGTGTGCCCGAATTCGTCCGTGTGAGTTTCATATAATCACTACCTTCAGTACTCCTTACAAAGTCAAGATTTCCTTCTTCATCACGTCCTGTTGCATAGTAGGTAGATGGTGTTACAATGCGGTTTAGTGTATGCGCATTGTAGGCGTCCCATGAGAACTTAACATTGGCTTTTAATCCCGGAGTTACCATTTTTGAGAAATCCTGTGTAAGCGAAATAAGTGATTGCGCATTGTTGAAGAAATCCTGCGAGTACCCAGAGTTATTCAGGCTGTTATAAGGATTGGTACCCGTACTTGGTTTAGCTAAAGTGCCATCTGAATAAATAGTAGGAGTAGCTATCGGAGAAGTTCGGATCATATAAGCATACAAATCTGATAGTGAACCATAAGGACGGTTCTTGGTCTCATATTGATTGGACAGTGAGAGACTCAGCTCAGTAGATGAAGTTACATTGATATCAATATTTGAACGAAAACTAAACTTGTTATAGCGCATTGAAGCATCGTAGCGGTCTTTATCCGAAATATTGAATACACTGCCTTCCGAATAAAAGGAGCCGCCTACATAATAACGTATTTTAGGAGATCCCCCGGTAACGTTGATATTCACGCGTGTGGTGTTGGAGAAGTCTTTAAACAATGTTTGCATCCAATCTACATTCGGGTAAAGATCCGGATCTGTATTATTCAGGTATTTTGCTTTTTCTTCAGGTTGTATAGCCAAGCGTCCGGATGATTCCAAAGTAATATCATTATAATAATTGATCCATTGTTCCGTATTAGCCAATTCGGGCATACGTACTGGATTGGTAAAACCATATTCTACGCGTGCATTAATCTTAGGTGCTGATTCGGTTCCACGTTTTGTCGTGATAAGTACAATACCATTGGCTCCACGCACTCCATATAATGCTGTTGCGGTAGCGTCTTTCAGAATAGAGAAAGAAGCGATATCCTCAACATCTACAAGGTCCATACTACGTTCTACTCCATCAACCAGCACTAAAGGTTTGTTGCCTGCACCGAAAGTATTGATACCCCGAATCCAAAAATCAGCACCTGCACCCGGTTCACCTGAACGCTGCATGACAACTATACCAGCCAACTGTCCGGCCAAACCGGAACTCAATTTAGCAACAGGCATTTTCAGCTCATTCATCGAAACTGTATTGATGGCACCAATAACGCTTGCTTTTCGCTGTTTACCATATGCTACTACGGTAACTTCGTCAAGTTCTGCTGTTTGGGGTTGCATTTTAACTACGATATTTGTTTGCTTACCCACCAAAATAGTCTGCGTTTCCATTCCAAGAAAAGAAACGACTAGTTTATCTGTTGGCAAGACTTCTATCACAAATGTTCCGTCCAAGTCAGTGATAACTCCCCTTGAACGTCCTTCTACCAATATTGATGCACTGGGAATAGGTTCTCCAAATTCATCCAAGACTTTTCCTGTTACTTTCTTGCCAGGATTGTCCTTTACTTCTTTGATCTCATCTTTTTGTAAAGAATGAGCGAGAGTATTACTGGCGTTCATGTTTACTAGTGATAATAAACAGAATGTCGTAACAGTCCAGATTTTAATTGAAAAAATGTTTTTTCGTAAGTCCGACATCATACATTAATAATTTAAAGTTAAGTAATTCTGTATTTTTTTCTTCTTTAGATTTGATAATTTCCTTAATTATAAGTTCGGTATTATATTCATAGGCTGTTTTGTTTTATAATTTATAATTATTTTGAGGTATGTACTTAATAAAAATATTGCATATATTTCTCAGATAATGTCTTGGCCAACAATATCGGGTTCTCTCCAGAAATTATAGGATGGTGCTCTTTGGATAATGTCCACTCATATTCGAAGTCAGTAATTGATTGATAAAATTGTTTTTCATCAAACTTCTGGCCGGATAATGAAGCGGTTATTACTTCTGTTGTAAAGCGCTTCCAACGTTCACGATAATAACTGTAAGTTAATCCACCCCAGCCCCTGTTTGCATAGTCATTTAACTGGGTTGCCTTTTGTCCCCATACTGTCAGGATACAACGTGCATTTTCCTCATAATATTCTTTTTCAGCTTCTGTTTTTCCAAAAGAACGTGCATCGTCAATCCACTTACCGATTGAGAAATTGGTTTCACAGGATAACAGACGGTCTGTATCTATCAATAGTGCATCCATTTGATCGGCCCATTTCTTCATTCCATCTATGTCTTTTTCTGAATAACATTGAGTGAAATGATCTCTAAACGAGGAAAAGAGATTTCCTAATACTTGCCGTCCTACATTTATTACATCAAATCGATATCCAGTATTGTTTATATGACTGGCTTTCAACATTTCTGTCCAAATATCCCATAAGTCACGATTGTTGTAAGTGATGTCCGGATAGGTATTCCAACTATCTGTGCCCACTAACATTGGACGTGCATTCATTAAAACGGCTTGCCCTGCTGTTGCATACTTTTTATATATTTTTTTATGTAATGAATCCCATGCTTTCAGAATATGTCTATCTTGATTTCCCCCTCTGCATTTTGCCCAGTTTTGAATCCATTGATCAGTTGTTAACGGATAATCCCATGCCTGGTCAAATACAAATTCATACATAAAAGGATTCACATCGAAGCCTTCCAAGGTAGCTCCTAGGCCATATACATTCTCACCACCTTCTACAAAGAGTTTTTCAATTTTGACATCAACATCATCCAGATTTCCGACCATCATGGAGTTTCCACCAAAATTGCCTAAGTAGCACCACATATATGGTTTTCCGTAGTACATTTCCGTATTCCTCCATATTTCTGTACTGTCACAATAGTAATCCAACAGTATGAGTTTGTCATCTGGCACAGCCTCCAGGAAAGAACGGATTCTGGGTTGTGTCCATTTCTTTTGATCATGGTAAAACATCCATGTCATTTGCAACCACTTAGCCTCAGCATCTACTTGATAAATGGACTCATATATCTTCTTAGAAACCTTTGCCAGGAAATCTTCATTCCAATTTGGAGAATCAACCTCATTAAAAGGATCAATTCCATAAATATGATCTGTGCCATATATTGCCGTCTGCTCTTCCAAATACATTTTTTGAATGATGTTGAACAGAGAGTCCATTGGTTCTATAAAATGACTGCGATATTTTGAATCATATCCTCCCCATTGACTCATTTCGTGAATTTTGGCATCTGGATAGATTGCTTTAAGTTCTTTAGGTACGTGCCCAGAAAATGCAGGTAAAACAGGGGTCATATTAAAGTCGCGTTCCCTCTTTAATATTTGTTTCTGTAATACTTCTTGTTGCTCCAACCATGATTTCGGCAGGGGACTTTGCCAATAATCGACATTAGACATACGATGCCAGGGCAAGTGCGCAGGTCCTGTGAAATATGAACGTATTTGTTCATCGTTTAATCCTAATTTGCTCCAGACCTTATACCATACTGTCTCTTGTCCACTGATAGCTAATGGCATCGTAATTCCATTTAATGCCATCCAGTCAATCAACCTTTCCCAATCAGACCATTTCCAATAAGGCATTGTATATCCAAATGTACAGTAGTTCAAGAAGAAACGATTGTCACACTTAGAACGGATAGATATTGGTTGAGGAATTACTGGTAACTCTTCGGGCATATCAATGCTATCAGAGGCATACCAAGATACATTCGTATGGCAGTAATATTTCAGATAATGGTTAAGACCTACGGCCAAAGAATTATTATTATTTCCTTTTATGCAAATTTTCTTGTGTGCCGATTCTAGTATAAAACGATCCATCTGGTTTGAGTCATTTAGTAATTCAAATTCAAAAGAATCTGCATGTTGAGGAAATAATCTCTGGCACATCTGTTCTAATACTGGGTTACTTGATCCAGTATCCTTTCTACAACTTGTAAAAAGAAAAATTGTAAGTATTATATAGAAGTATTGTCTGTTCATATCAGGGTAATAAAAATAAGAATGTATTATATGTTAGATATTTGATTTTCATGGATGTATAATTTCATTTGTTTCTCGTAACTCTTCCAGTACTTTCCAGCATTGAAATAATCCCCTTGGTACATGAAAGCAGCCTTTCCATTTCCCACCTTTGAGTGGCAGCAATACTTCTCCCTGCCGATTCAGATAACCGAACCATTCCGGATATTCCGGATCTTTGAAATGTGTCCATGTGTAGTCATGTACCTTCTCAAACCATTCCAAACATCTTTTATCTCCGGTCAGCTGATAACCTTTCAATAATGAAATCAAAGATTCAATGTGTACCCACCAAAGTTTCTGATCCCACTCCAGTTGTTGGGGAGGACAACCGTTACGGTCCATAAAGTAATAGATGCCGCCACATTGCTTGTCCCAACCGTAATCAAGCATTGTTAAGGTGGTTAACATTGCTTGTTGTATGAGCTCCGGTCGGTCCAGCCTTTTGCCCAGATCCATGATAAACCACATCGCTTCGATAGCATGACCGGGGGTCACCTGACGACCTTCGAAGCAATCCACCAGATTACCGTCCATATCGACATTCTCAACAATGATACCACCCAGCTCCGGACGATAAAAGACATTCATCACTTCATGGATGCAGGTTTCCATTGTTAGTTTTAAGTAGTCAGGGTCCAGCAGATGTTCTATCTCCAAAGCCAGATTGCAAAGGATCATCGGGAGAGCGAAGTTCTTCAAGTTTCGTGTATCTGGATGAAGCTTATTCCATTTACCTTTCGGATTATCAACTTTAGAGAGTATGATTTCAAAAGTTTTTTTTGCTATGTCTGCATATTCCTGACTTCCGGTAGCAAGACTCAACTGCCCGAAGGCCATGGTGGCAAAAGTATATGAGAAAATATTGTATGGTTCTACTAATGGTCTACCCGAACGATTGAGTGAAAAATACCAGTTGTAATCTCCATTATGTCCATATTTTTTCAAGAACTCACCACCCAGAACGGCACAATCCAGCCATTCCTGTCGTTTTTCCACTTTGTTGTAAAGCATGGAGAACATCCATACCTCACGTCCCTGCAACCAGATGAATTTATCTGTATCAAAAACTCCTCCTTTGCGGTCTAAGCAGGTGAAATAACCGCCAAACTCAAGATCTTGAGAGTGTTCGAGCCAGAATGGAAGGACATTATCCAATAATTCATTCCGATATTGATTGGCTAGTGTTTTAAAATCCATATATCTTTAAGTGTTAAGTTATTAAGGTTTCTTTCTTCTACTGTTCCGACCGGGTCCAGTATCTTTCAATCTCTTCCAGTGA
>NZ_JAHQUN010000055.1:0-32078 GCF_019052485.1 Bacteroides sp. MSK.20.82 | reverse complement strand
TTCGTAAACTTGGGTAAGATTTTATAGATATTGTTTGGAGAGGACTTAGAATTCAACCTTGCTGATTTCATGATTGGCAAAGAATATTCAACATTTAGTCTGTGAAAGTAGCGTCAACAGCTGATGAAGAGATGATATTTTCTCCAAAAATACCGTAAGTGGTAAAGCGGGTAATCGTATATTCGTTCGAACGTTTCGCAATACCGCCGTTTGTATTCAGTTCATAAGCTGTGGTTACACCTTCATTTCCCTGATTGTATTGGAGGCGATACAGATATTGGTCTTTGTAGAAAATCCAGGCAGTACCGGTAGCAGTTTCAAATCCGTTATTGTTGCCGGGAGTTACACTGCCACTTTCGAGAGTCGAGGTAGCCAGTAAGTAGTTGGCTGTACTGTTGGCCGATGTTACGGTAGCCGATACGACGTAAGTTGAGTGCGAATCCTTGGCAAGTCTACCTATCGCAGTGATTCCGGTAGCGTTGACAGTCAGCCCTTTTGTTGCCGTATGAGTAACCGGATCAATTTTATAAATAGCCGGATGATTGGTTTCTCCGTCTGCAGTAATGGGAATGACGCCGACATAAGCCACGCCGTTCTCACAAAACGGGGTACCGGAGAAAGAAGAGATACGATCCGGTTCAGGCAGTCCGTCTACATAGTACAGTTCTCCCTTATCCCCATTTCCTGTCGCCTTGAAGACAGCCATTCGCGTAGCTCCCGTGCCACGTGAGTTAATTTCGCCTGTGTACATCTGCAACAAGAAATAGTCTCCGGTGATGTGCCAGCAGCGCAGGAATGACTTGCCGCCCGAGAGTTCTTCCAGATTACAGTAATAGCTGTCAAAGTCAGTCGCGCCAGCTTTGATGCGGACCACTCCTGCCGGTAAGTTGGTTTTCTGTACGTCGGCATCCATGATCTTGGCATAACTCGGGGAAAACACATATACGTCTCCATTGTCGGCAGCCCAAATCGTCTGATAATACTGTGAACGCATACGTCCGCAAGCATAACTGATTTTGTCCGTCCTGATCAGCGTCGGGTTGTTGAAGTTTTCATCGTTGTAGATAGCCACCCATGCTTCGTTGGGGTACTGAGTCCACTGCAGTTCCCCTTTCTCATAGCTGGAGCTGTTGCTGCCTCCGTCTTCGGTTTTCACCAGTTCCGGATATTTCACCCACTTGCCATCTTCAAAAGCCGACCCGTATACACTTAGTCCCATAGGAATAGGAGCGGTATAAATTTTATTGTTGGCTTCAAGAATACCTGCGAAAGTAACGTACTCGCCATTTCCCAAAAAGTTTTCGCCACGGATGACATCTCTGTTTTTCATGATCTGGTCAGTCACATGCAGATAGGTAATAGCTATTCCCTTCTGTACGGATTGCGTTTCTTCCGGAGCAACGGCTCCCTCAGTTTCATCACAAGAGGTACAAAGCGTACCTGTCAACAGAGCCATTGCAAAGCTCCACATCAAAAAATTCTTCTTCATCTTTTTTTGAGTATTTGTAGTTAATCAAATTGTTTTTATTTCTCTCAGGTTTAAAATTCTTTCTGTTTCAATTTCCGCCGAAGTACACTCTCACTTTCCCATAGAAGGCACGACCGGCTTTCTGGAGACTGAAGTTATCATAGAGTTTTTCGTCAGTGAAGTTTTTACATTCGAACGATACGTTATATCGTCCATTCTTCAGACTGTAGGTGATGCCCAGATTATGTGAAAACTGTGTAGGCACTATGTCTTTGGTTTCCACCGCTCCCAATGCTTCGGAGTAAAGCGGAAAACCATGTACATACATATTGTCATAGGTAACGGTCAGCGTATTTCCTTTCTTCCAGAGGTTCCGCCAGAAGAAAGAGATGTCCGAATTGGCAAAACGGTAAGGCAAGTTCGGCATACGTGCGCCATAAGTCAGACTTTCCTGCCCGGTCTGCGTTTTCTCCACATTGTCACGCACGTCCATTTGTGTAAAGTTTCCGCCGATACTGACCCAGCAGGAGTAATTATAACGCGCGGAAATATGATAGCCTTTTGTTTCAACACTTCCATAGTTGCTGTAAGAGCCGTATGAACGGTTGCTCGTTGTTTCGATACTGCGATAGATATAATCGGAAGTATTCCGGTAAATCAGTCCGGTTTCCACATACAGACCGTGTTTACCCAATTGGCGATTATAGCTCAAATTGAAATTGAGGTTATCACTTTTTTCCGGATTCAGTCCTATTTTTCCCAGTTCAAGGTCTTCGTCACCAAAAAGTTCTTCGTTCGTAGGCAGCCGGTAAGCCTTCTCATAAGAAAGTTTTGCCTGCAATCCCGAAAGGATGAAATAAGTACCGGCCGCGCCATATCCCACAGAGCTTACATTATTGGTGAGACGGACGTAGTTACTCGTTCCACTGGTCGATGCGGACACGGGCCCCGCATTATATTGGTTGTAATATTTCCCGAATACGGATAAATTCCAGTGCTCCGAAGGCATCAGCCTGTATGAAAATCCGGTTATATTTTTGCGGGTCACTTTGGCGATAGCGTTCGATTCATCGACAGAAACGGAGTTGTGATTTTCACGATGAAAGGTGTTCAAGACGTGGTTCAGCACAAATGTATGCGCAGTGCCGATGTGGTAGTTGGCGGTAAAAGTAGCGTTCCAGTTGTCGTTGTCGGACTTCATATCCTGATATGACTGTTCTCCTTTTCTCCCTTTCAGAGAGGTTTTCTCACCAAGCCAGTTGAAACGGTACGTTGCCGTATCGACATTGTTCGTAAAGTTCCGGTTGTAATTGGCTGTGAATGCTACGTCCAGATTCCTGACGAATAAATTACGTTTACGATATTCCAGAGAAGGCATCAGAGAGTTTCCCTTACGATATTTTTCACCAAATACGACCTTTTGTACCACTCCTGTCTGGATTTCTTTGTACATACGCGAGTACGTCAGTCCGATCATCAGACGATCCGCCCATTTCTTGTCAACCAGCCCTACTTTGCCGACAACAGCCTCGTTGTGATAGTTGTCATGAAAGCGTTTCACATGTTCTACCTTGTCCGTATTGATAGCCGAGCCGCCGCCTTCATAAAACTCTTCGACAGGGGTATCCACATAGTAACTGTTGTCAGAATAGTTTTGGAAAGCGTTGATTTCGTAAGTCAGTCCATTCTTGAAGGTCTGTCCGAAGTTGACGTACGATTTATGTGTATTGAACGAGCCGTAAGAGTAGGATGCGTCCAGAAACCAGTTTTTCCGGTTTTTATTGGTTACGATATTGATAACTCCGCCCAAGGCATCCGTCCCGAACCCGACAGGCACTACACCACGGTACACTTCGATGCGGTCAGCAAAGTTAATGGGAATGTTGTTCAGTCCGAAAGAACTTCCTACGCCCTCCTGCGGCACTCCGTCAATAAACAGCTTGACGTGCTTGCCGGAAAATCCGTCCAGCGAAAGAATCATATCCGACCCCACTCCTCCGGCTTCCCGAAGTTTGAGTCCCGGAACTTTTGCCAAGGCATCAGAAAGGTTTTGTGTACTGTTATGCAGACCTTTCGCATCAATTGCCACCGCATTAAAGGCAGATTTATTTACCCGGCTCACTGCAGAAGTGGACACTACCACTTCATTCAGTTCCGTCACCTGCGGAGCAATCGTTACATTGACCCTTATTCTTTCACCGGCTTTCAGTGTCACTTTCTTTTCTACTGTCGTATACCCAATGGCCGATACAACCAGAGTGTAGTCGCCTGCTGCCGCTTTCAAGTGATACAATCCCTTTTCATCTGTAGTCGCTCCTCTGTTCGTCCCTTTCAGATATACAGTCGCAAAGTCCACCACTTCTTTTTCTACAGTAGAAATCACTCTTCCGGAAATCATCCCTCCGGATCGCCCATGTTGAGAAAATGCTGACACTGAAAATAAGAACGCAAGAAAAACCAGAAAACTTTTATTGATCATCTCTTTTTACTCTATTTACTTAATACCTACTATATAGTTCCGATAACGAATTCTAAAACGATACAAAGGTAGTGACAAATAGAGATGCGGGACAATCCCCATCTATTGGTAAAAATAGATCAACAAAAAGAAGATATCCGGAGATATACAATACCTAAAAATAAGTAATCACAGCATAAATTAAATAAAAACAGTATTATTTCAACCAGCGTTCCAAAGCCTGTTCCGTTTCCTGCCACAGTTGTTTTTGCTGCACATGGCAGAGGTATTTTTCGGACAGCTGCTTCCTGTGGCTGCTCGCATAAAGCTGTCCGCTGACTCCGGCCACTGCCTCATCCAGCAAGAGGCCGACGGCAGTGGAAGCCCCTTTCTTCGGCGTGCGGATAAAGGGGCGGAAAAAGATATCCGTCAGAGGGTCAAACCACTGGTGCATAGTGATGATGTCGGTAGAAACAATGCCGGGATCGGCGGCATTGACAGTGATTCCTTTTTCACGGAGGCGTTCCGAAAGTTCGATCGTAAACAGCATCAAAGCCAGTTTGGTATTGCTGTAAACAGGGATTCGCCAAAAACTTCCCTTTCTTCCCTGCCGGAAGAAATCGGGAAAATCGAGGTGTCCGATCGCATACGTGCAAGAAACCATGTTTACAATACGGGCTCCGCATGTCAATGCCGGAAGGAGTTTCCGGGTAAGCAGGTACGGCCCCAGATAGTTCACACTGACCGTTCGTTCAAAGCCGTCGTCGGTGATGTGAAGTCCGGTTTCCATTGTTCCGGCGTTATTCATCAGCAGGGAAACGGGGAGATGACGCTCCACAATCCGATCGGCAAAAGAAGCTGTCGATGCCATAGAAGACAGATCGACTGCCATGACTTCCATGTTTGCGTTTCCTGTCTCGTTCACTAGACGCTGCCGTATCGGTTCCGCTTTGGACGGACGATAGCAAGCCATAATAATATGGTAACCGGCTTCGGCTACGGCACGGGTTATTTCCGTTCCCATGCCGCCGTCGGCACCGGTGATGATTGCCCATTTCTCTTCACTCATTGCTTTTCCAGTTTTTCAATCTCCCGTTGCAGGCAGGGAGGCAGTTTTTCTTTCAGATGTTGGTGGCAGGCCATTTCGATTGTGTACATCCGCCCGATGCAGTAGTTGCTGTGTCCGCAGTTACAGCGCGCCTGCTCTTCCCGCCTCATCCGGTTGACAAACTCCGGTTCGTTGAGCAACGCACGTGCCATCTGGACGGCATCGAAGCCGGCATCCAATACTTCATCTATCTTTTCGCGGGACACCAGTCCGCCCACATAAATCAACGGGGCTTCCGGAAGTGCCGCCCGAAATTTCAGTGCATCCTCCAGGAAATAGGCTTCCCGGAAAGGAACGGTCGGAATCATCCACTTTCCAAACATCCGGACTCCGTATTTCAGCCACCAGCAGTCCATGTAGTAAGCCATCGAACGAATCGGCATCGCTCCCCGCATGACGTACATCGGGGCCTTGCTGACGAATCCTCCGCTCAGTACCAATGCGTGCGCGCCCAATGCCAGCAGGCGTTTGGCCACTTGCAGAGATTCATCGGTTTCCATGCCGCCTTTGAAGCCATCGCGCATATTCATTTTTACAATGACTGCCATGTCGCTTCCCGCCGCTGTCATCACCTCGTTCATCACCATTTCCATAAAGCGCATCCGGTTTTGGAGCAAGCCGCCGTAGTCGTCTTTCCGGTGATTGGTGTAGGGAGACAGGAACTGGCTGATCAGATATCCGTGTCCGGCGTGTACCTCGACGGCGTCGAAGCCGGCTTCCCGTGCCAAGTGGACAGCCCGTCCGTAGGCTCTGGCCATCTCCGGCAACTCTTCTCTCTTCATGCCACGCACGAATGTAGGAGAATAGAGATTGAAACCGGTAGAAGCTGAAATGGGAGTGGTTCCGCAAATCTTTTTATGGGACATATTTCCGCAGTGCCCTATCTGGATGCCTGCTGCCGCACCTTCCGTGTGTATAGCTCCGGTCACTTCACGCAAACCGGAAATGATTTCCGGACGCAGCCACAACTGACGGTCGAAGGAAAGTCCGCTTTGTGTCACGGCTGCATAGGCTACAGTCGTCATCCCGACTCCGCCCGCAGCCACCGAGCGGTGGTAATCGAGCAGCATTTGTGAAGGGGCGTTACCGGGACACATGCTTTCAAAAGCGGCAGAGCGGATCGTACGATTCCGCAGCGTCAATGGACCGAAAGTAACAGGGGTGAAAAGTTTAGATTCCATAGTACGCTATTTTATGTCAATAGATAATTTATTTCAAATCAATAGATAAAAGGAAATACACGTTTGCGTTCGCCTACTTCCGAGCCAAATTCTTCACGGTAGCGATGCCAGATTGCATTGGCACGGGGGACGAGATTGGCCACTGTCCACCAGAAGAATACAAGTCCGGATAGTGAACAAGTCAGTATTGCCCAGCCTGCCCATTCAATGATTTCGCCCAGATAATTGGCGGAAGTGACATAGCGGTACATCCCTTTTTGTGGCAGATAATGACGGGTATCCCCCGGTTTGCGCAAATGGCGGATGATATAGTCCGAATGCCAGTTCATCAACATGCCCGCAAAGAAAAGCAGACTGCCCGCAATAAACCATGCGGAAGTGAACCAGCCGGAATGATACATTCCCTCGGGTGAGAGATAAAATATCCATTCACCCTGCATATAGCCGTTCAATAGATTGAACAGGATTCCCATCGACATGATTGCCAGCGGCATTTTACTCTTTCCGGTCAGTAGCAGGGGAAAGACGAAGGCGCGCTGAAAATAATGAATCTGAAAGAAGACAAAGAATGTCAGTATGACCGGATCAAAACGACGTTCCGAGTGTATCCACATCCAGCACATGACCAGAAATACGGGGGCTTCCATCAGTATCCACGCCAGCTTGTTGGAAATGGCAACTCCCCAGGAGGCGGTGCGAAATATCCCGTAACCGGCTTTCACAAAGTAGAGGGCGATGAAAACAATCAGAGCGGTCAGACTCATGACGCCCAAAAATAGATTAAAGGCAGCTATACTCATCTTGATTTTCTTTTGAGATTCACAAAAATAACAAAAAAAGAAAAGAATGGTCACAAAAATAACTCAAATAAAAAACAGATCAAACGACAACAGACTTCCGGCATTCTTTGTTTATTCATTAAAAATCAGCTATCTTTGCAGTTGGTTATGAACTAAATAATAGAAAAAGCAATGGCAATGGAAATTAAAGCCATACCGACCTTAAAAGGAAAAGAAGCGGAACACTTCGTTAAGGCAGCGGACAAGGCTTATAAAAATCAAAACAAACAAGACTTCAGCAAACATGTGCTGGAAGCCCGTGCTGTGCTCAAAAAGGCTAAAATGTTATAAAACATGGGATTTCTTTTTGAGAAATGTACTTTTGCCGTACTTGATGAAGATACGATTAAAGAATGTGACCCTTTCTCATGTGGGCACCAAGACTTAGACGACTTCTTTCATAACGATGCTCCTCTCTATAATGCACAGCTATTAGGAAAAAGTTACTGTTTTCGTTCAGATAAAAAGCCTTCGGACATAGTATGTGCCTTCACTGTTTCTAACGATAGTATCAGAGTAAATATCCTCCCCAACAGCAGGGAAAAGAAAGTTCAGAAAGACATTCCCCGAGCCAAACAAATGCGCCGCTATCCGGGTGTATTAATCGGCAGACTTGGAATCAATAAAGAATACAAGCATCAGGGCATAGGCAGTGATCTGATGACTTTCATAAAATCATGGTTCATTGATGCGGGAAACAAAACAGGGTGTCGCTTTTTAATTGTTGACGCTTACAATGAAAATATTCCTCTGAACTATTATCTGAAAAACGGTTTCAAATACCTTTTCTCTACGGAAGCGCAAGAAGTGGAATATACAGGCTTTGAAACCGGAACGCATCTAAAAACACGCTTAATGTATTTTGATTTAATAGACATTATACCTTATCCCAATAATAGCAGCAAAGACGCAATCGACGGTAATTATTAAAATAACAAGTTTGTTCTCAACAGGTCACCTGTCCATAATCTCTCCTCCAGCAAAGGGAAAGATCATAGTTCACTGATATCCAAAGAAATAGAATGTATAATTCATCGGTTGTAGAAACGCCCTTTTAACGTAGCGTTAAAAGGGCGTTTCTACCTGCCAGGCTGTGCCCTTTCTACCAACGATAAATGCCTTAGCCTCCATCGGATGAAAAATACAGCAACCGCAAAGTGTTAAATGTTAAATGAACATCGGATGTTCTTCCTGAAACAAGTCACCCCAGACGTACAACCGGGTACTACCAAGATGTACAACTGGGGATTACCAAGACGTACATGCAGGGATTACCGAGATGTACGTCTGAGGTTAGTTATTATTGCATAAAAGGATTTGTTCTTATCAGCGTTTCTTGATGGGGATATAAGCCAGATCATCAAGAACATTTTTATAAGCCGGACGGATAATGCGTTTGCCTTCGAAGTTCAGTTCCTCATTGCGGTGCGCACACCAGCCGACAATACGAGCCATGGCAAACAGCGGAGTGAAAATCTCCTGCGGCAAACCAATCATCTCATATACGAAGCCCGAATAGAAGTCGATATTGCTGGAAACCGTCTTTCCGTTGTTCTTCACACGTCCGAAAGTAGCGATGGCACGCTCTTCAAGCAGTTCGAGGAAAGCGAACTCCTCTTCTTTTCCTTTCTCACGGGCAAGGTCACGAGCCAGTTCTTTCAGCAACAGCGCACGAGGATCAGAAATTGTGTAAACAGCATGACCGATACCGTAAATCAATCCGGTCTTATTATACACTTCCTTATTCAGCATCCGTGTGAAATAGGTATCTATCTCGTCCACGCTCTTCCAGTCCTTGATGTTCTCCTGCAAGTGATGGAACATATCGGCCACCTGGATATTCGCGCCTCCGTGAAGCGGGCCTTTCAACGAACCGATACCTGCGGCGATGGCCGAATATGTATCTGTTCCGGTGGAAGAAGTCACACGAACCGTGAAAGTCGAGTTGTTACCACCGCCGTGTTCTGCCTGCAAAATCAATAGCAAGTCGAGCGTACGAGCATCCAGTTCCGTATAATCTTTTTTGAGCATATAGAGGAAATTCTCGGCAATAGAGAGTTTCTCCTGCGGATGACGGATGTGCAGGGAACGGCCGAATGTAGCATGGCGGAGCATATTATAAGCATACGCAATGATGGTCGGAAACTTGGAGATAAGATCGATACTCTGGCGCATCAGATTATCGCGGGAAGTATCGTCGGCATCGGGATCGAAACGGTACATTTCGAGTACGCTGCGCGAAAGAATATTCATGATATTATTTCCCTCCAGCTCGATAATATTCATTTTCGTCTTCTGTTCGAGCGCCATATTGTCATTGATCAGTTCGCGGAAAGAAGCCAGTTCTTCCTTGTCCGGCAGGCGACCGGAAAGCAGCAGATAAGCCACTTCTTCGAAGCCGAAACGTTTTTCCTTGATGATGGCGTGGGAAATGTCTTCCACATCGTAGCCCCGATAGAACAATTTTCCCGGAATTGGCTTCAGACCGCCGCCGGGGATACGTTCGTAACCTACCACATTACCAATCTTTGTCAGACCTACCAATACACCGGTGCCGTCTTCATTACGCAGTCCACGCTTCACGTCAAACTTGGGGAACAATTCATTGTCAATCCGGGTTGCCTCTTTCATCTCCTCGGAGAGCTTGTAAATCAAATACTCTTTCTTCATAATACTTCGTTTTTAATCGTTACATTTACTTTTCGATTCTTTCCACAATTTCGCGTGTGAAAGCGGTGGTAGACAGGGATGTACCTCCCGGCATAAAGCGAGCCAGATCGTGCGTGGCACGGGCATCGAGGAAACTCTGTTCCAACGCCTTTTCGATAAGCGCGGCCGCTTCTTTCCATCCCAGATATTCAAGCATCATCACCGCCGAAAGAATGATAGAACAAGGATTCACGACATCCTTTCCGGCAATGTTGGGGGCGGTTCCATGAGTCGCTTCAAAAATGGCGTGCCCCGTCTTGTAGTTAATATTTGCTCCCGGAGCAATGCCGATGCCGCCTACCATTGCCGCCAACTGGTCGGAAACATAGTCTCCGTTCAGGTTCAGCGTGGCAATCACGGAATACTCTTCGGGAATCAGTAATGTATTTTGCAGGAAAGCATCGGCGATGCAGTCCTTTATCACCAGCCGGCCGTCTGCCAGCGCGTCGCCAAACTCACGTTGCGCCAGCTCATAGCCCCATTTCTTGAAGCCTCCTTCGGTGAACTTCATGATGTTTCCTTTGTGCACCAGTGTCACGGAAGGCAGATGATGGTCGAGCGCATACTGGCAGGCAGCCCGCATAAGACGTTCCGTGCCCTCACGGGAAACAGGTTTCACTCCAAAAGAAGAGGTCTCGGGGAAGCGGACTTTCGTCACTCCCATCTCGTTTTTCAGGAATTGATAGAACTTCTCGGCTTCGGGAGTACCTGCCTCCCACTCGATTCCTGCATATATATCCTCCGTATTTTCACGGAACACGCACATGTTCACTTTTTCCGGTGCTTTCACCGGAGAATGAACGCCTTGATACCAACGAACCGGACGCAGACAAACATATAAATCCAGAGTTTGGCGCAAAGCCACGT
This sequence comes from Bacteroides sp. MSK.20.82, assembly GCF_019052485.1. NCBI lineage: Bacteria > Pseudomonadati > Bacteroidota > Bacteroidia > Bacteroidales > Bacteroidaceae > Bacteroides > Bacteroides sp. MSK.20.82. Next base: position 21,448 of record NZ_JAHQUN010000055.1, on the reverse strand, counting down.
TCAAAGAACGGATTCCACCGCCGACAGGGGTCGTCAGCGGACCCTTGATGCCGATCAAATATTCTTGGAAAGCCTTCATCGTTTCATCCGGCAACCACGAACCTGTCTCGTTGAAAGCGCGTTCGCCCGCCAGCACTTCTTTCCATTCAATCCGGCGTTTGCCGCCATATGCTTTCTGAACAGCCGCGTTCACAACGGCTTGCATCGACGGAGTTACTTCCGCTCCTACTCCGTCTCCGGTAATATAAGGTACGACAGGCACATCGGGCACCGACAGCGTACCATCTTTTTGCATGGTTATTTTGTTCATTTCTATCATTTTAATTATCTGGCATTCAAGGCAGAGCCGGCACGGAACCAAGCAATCTGCTGTTCGTTGTATGTATGTTGCGCTTCAAAACTCTCTTTCGTTCCGTCTTCATGATGGAGAACGACGGTCAGATTCCGTCCCGGAGCAAAGTCCGGCAAACCGATGACTGAAAGGAGGTCGTGCTCCTGTATCTTGTCATAATCCGCTTTGTCCGCAAAGGTAAGAGCAAGCATGCCCTGCTTTTTCAGATTCGTTTCGTGGATACGGGCGAAGCTCTTGGCGAGAATCACACGCACATTCAGGAAACGGGGTTCCATTGCCGCGTGCTCGCGACTGGAGCCTTCTCCATAGTTTTCTTCGGCCACGACAATGGAGGGGATTCCTTCGGATTTATACATTTTGGCTGTGCCCGAAACGGTTCCGTAAGTGTTTGTTGAACGGTTCCACACGTTGTTCGTTTCGCCATTGAAGGCATTCACGGCTCCCATCAGCATATTATCCGAAATATTCTCCAAATGTCCGCGGAAACGCAGCCACGGTCCCGCCATCGAAATATGGTCGGTAGTACATTTGCCCTGCGCCTTAATCAGCAGAGGCATATTGAGTATATCTTGTCCGTCCCAAGCAGGGAAAGGAGTCAGCAGTTGCAGGCGTTGGGAAGCCGGGTTGACGTTGATCGCTGTTTTCGTCCCGCCGGGGGTGATATAGCCTTCATTGCCGGAGGTGAAACCTCTCAAGGGGAGTTCATCTCCTACGGGTTCGGCCAGTTTCACTTTCTCGCCGTCATGGTTCATCAGTCTGTCTTTCAGCGGATTGAAGCAAAGATCACCGGCAATGGTCAGTGCCATCGTCAGTTCGGGAGAAGCAACAAAGGCGTATGTGTTCGGATTGCCGTCCGCACGTTTGGCAAAGTTACGGTTGAAGGAGGTGACGATCGAGTTCTTCCGCGTCGGGTCGTCCGTATGACGTTTCCACTGACCGATGCAAGGGCCGCAGGCATTTGCCATGATCACGGCGCCGATCTTCATGAAGTCATCCATCATTCCGTCTCTTTCGGCAGTAGCGCGGATTTGTTCGGAACCCGGATTGATAATCAGCGGGGAAGCCACACTCAGATTCTTTTCCTTCACCTGCCTTGCAAGGGATGCGGCACGGCTGAGATCTTGGTAAGAAGAGTTGGTACACGAACCGATCAGTCCGACTTCCATCTTACGCGGATAGCCGTTCAGTAATACTTTTTCTGCAAATTCAGAGATAGGGGTAGCGGCATCCGGTGTGAAAGGGCCGTTGATATAAGGTTCGAGCGTAGACAAATCGATGTCGATGACACGGTCGTAGTACTTTTCCGGTTCGTCCGTCACCTGTTGGTCCGCACGGAGCTCACAGTCCACGGCTTCCGCCAGTTCCACGATACGATCTCTGCCGGTGGCTCTCAGATAAGTAGCCATGCGCCCGTCGAACGGGAAAAGCGAAGTGGTAGCTCCTACTTCCGCACCCATATTGCAAATGGTCGCTTTGCCGGTAGCCGACAGGGAAGCTGTTCCCGGTCCGAAATATTCGATGATGGAGTTCGTTCCTCCTTTTACGGTCAGAATCCCTGCAAGTTTCAGGATGACATCTTTCGGGGAAGTCCAGCCGCTCAGTTTTCCGGTCAGGCGGACACCGATAATCCTTGGCATTTTCAGTTCCCATTCCATACCCGTCATCACGTCTACGGCATCCGCACCGCCGACACCGATGGCCACCATGCCCAGTCCTCCGGCATTCGGAGTGTGAGAGTCGGTTCCTACCATCATCCCGCCGGGGAAAGCGTAGTTTTCGAGCACTACCTGGTGAATGATACCGGCACCCGGCTTCCAGAAGCCGATGCCGTAACGAGAGGATACATCGCGCAAAAAGTCGTAAACTTCTTCGTTTGTTTTGGTTGCCGTAGCGATGTCCTCCTTTGCTCCTTTGTACGCCTGTATCAAGTGGTCACAGTGCACGGTGGAGGGAACAGCCACTTTTTCTTTTCCTGCATTCATGAATTGAAGCAATGCCATCTGGGCAGTCGCGTCCTGCATAGCGACGCGGTCGGGACGGAAATTTACGTAGTCTTCACCCCGCTTGTAGTTTTTCAGATCGCCCTCATTGAACAGATGGGCATACAGAATTTTCTCGGCTAACGTCAATGGGCGTTTCAAAACAGCCCGCACGTGTTCCACTTTTCCTTTATAAGCAGAATAAAAAGCCTCTAACATAGTCAAATCATACACCATATTGCTTTTATTTTTTTTAGTCTATCTATAAAAATAACGAACGGCGTTCGAGGAATGTTTAACAAAATGAAATATATTTTCGTCTCAGAAGGAAGATTTACTACCTTTGCATCTATTATGAATAATCATCCGAAAAGTCCAATCATCGACCTTCAGCAACAGCAACTCCTGCTACGCGTGGAGTATGAACACGAAAAGGAGGAATTCAAGCGGCAGACTGAAACAATGGGTGTCGCCCGCAAAGTGAAACGTGGTCTGTGCTGGTATCCCGCCTCTCCCGGTCGAAGTTACTATAATTCTCTAAATCAACTTGTAATAGATATTACACGCACCGAAAATAAAGAAATCGAGCATTCCTTCGAATTCGGTCGTCCCGTCTGCTTTTTCCGGCAGTCATTTGACGGAAAAGTGAATTACATGAATTTCATTGCAACGGTGAGTTATGCGGACGACGAACGGATGGTGGTCGTGCTTCCCAGTGCGGGCGCCTTACTGGAACTGCAAACGGAAGAGGTGCTGGGTGTACAACTTTATTTCGATGAAACGTCCTATCGTGCCATGTTCGAAGCGCTGGAAGACACAATCCGCGCTAAGGGCAACCGCCTTGCCGAACTCCGGGACACCTTGCTGGGAACACAAAAGCCGGGATTCCGCGAATTATATCCCGTCCGTTTCCCGTGGCTGAACAGCACGCAGGAAACAGCCGTAAACAAAGTGTTATGCACACGCGATGTCGCCATCGTTCACGGCCCTCCGGGAACCGGAAAGACTACCACGCTCGTGGAAGCCATTTACGAAACGCTTCACCGCGAACCGCAGGTGCTGGTCTGCGCCCAAAGTAATACGGCTGTGGACTGGATTTGCGAGAAACTGGTAGACCGGGGTGTGCCTGTCCTCCGCATTGGTAACCCTACACGTGTTAATGACAAAATGCTTTCTTTCACTTACGAACGCCGCTTTGAGAATCATTCGGCCTACCCCGAACTTTGGGGAATCCGAAAATCGATCCGTGAAATGGGCAGCCGGATGCGTCGGGGAAGTTACTCCGAAAGGGAAGGAATGCGCAGCCGGATGAGCCGCCTCCGCGACCGTGCCACCGAACTGGAAATCCTGATCAACGCCGATCTTTTCGACAGTGCCCGTGTGATTGCTTCCACGCTGGTCAGCAGCAATCACCGTTTGCTCAACGGACGGCGTTTCCCCACCTTATTTATCGATGAAGCCGCCCAGGCACTCGAAGCCGCCTGTTGGATCGCCATCCGAAAGGCCGACCGTGTGATTCTTGCCGGCGACCATTGCCAGCTCCCTCCTACAATCAAATGTATCGAAGCCGCCCGTGGCGGACTGGACCATACTTTAATGGAAAAAGTCGTGCAGCAAAAACCTTCTGCCGTCTCGCTGCTCAAAGTGCAATACCGGATGCACGAGGCAATCATGCGCTTTCCCTCCGAATGGTTCTACAACGGAGAACTGGAAGCCGCACCGGAAGTGCGCAACCGGGGTATCCTTGACTTCGACACTCCCATGAACTGGATAGATACCTCGGAAATGGACTTCCACGAAGAGTTTGTAGGCGAGAGCTTCGGGCGCATCAACAAGCAGGAAGCCAACTTGTTACTGCAAGAACTGGAAGCCTATATCAGCCGGATCGGCAAAGCACGCATCCTGGACGAGAGCATCGACTTTGGTCTGATTTCGCCCTACAAGGCGCAAGTGCAATACCTGAGAAGTAAAATCAGAGGAAGCAGTTTTCTCCGCCCTTTCCGCAGCCTCATCACGGTCAACACGGTAGACGGCTTTCAGGGACAGGAACGGGATGTCGTCTTTATCAGCCTCGTCCGGGCGAACGAGGACGGACAGATCGGTTTTCTGAATGATTTAAGACGAATGAACGTAGCCATTACCCGCGCCCGGATGAAACTTGTGATTTTGGGAGATGCAACCACTCTTACCAAGCATGCGTTCTACCGGAAACTGATACAGTATATCCGGCAGGAAGCGGTATCCTCCTGAATCATCGGGATAAAAAAAGAAGCCCCCTTTCTCACGAAAGAGGACTCCCATTTACAAACAAAACAAACAATGTTATTTTCCCACTAAATTCTGTTCCAAAAGCTCTGTCTTAAATTCAATTTAACGCATACTTTTTCCTGCTACAGAATAAAATTCTGCATCATATCAACGAATCACTAATGGAACACGAAATATAAAAAGGACTTGAAATGGTATTACAGCTACCATTCGGTAGAGAATAACTTAAATATCTTTTAATGTAACATTCTGATATACTATTTATTAAAGAAGAAATCATCTTCATACGTATCGATCTTCTGTAAGTAAAAAGTTTCTTCATTGCCTATTCTGTTTTATTTGTTGCCGTAAAGGTAATCATAAATGCTCTTTTTCACCTATATTATCAGTATCTTTTAATTTTTTTTTCTACTTTCATCCTTTTTCTATTACTCAAAAGACCGGTATCTACATAGAAAAGGCGGGAAAATACGCTTTTCCCGCCTTTTGAAAAACTTATATAGTATAAGTCTGATTAATTATTTTCCGGACGAAGTTTACGAACTGTCACGGCAGTCTGCCACATTTCGCTTTCGCGCAATGCTTTCAGTTCTTCTTCCAGTTTCTCACGATAATCCGGTTTGGAGTTAGAGTCGATTGAAATCTGTGCTTCGTTACCAGTCTTCACGCTGTGATACAACTTTTCAACTACCGGTTTGATAGCATCGTGGAAGGGGCCCATCCAGTCGAGAGCACCACGTTGAGCTGTAGTAGAGCAGTTAGCATACATCCAGTCCATACCGTTCTTTGCAAACAACGGCATCAATGACTGAGTCAGCTCTTCTACAGTTTCGTTGAATGCTTCGGAAGGAGTGTGACCGTTTTCACGTAACACTTCGTATTGTGCCAGCAACAGACCCTGGATAGCTCCCATCAATGAACCACGTTCGCCTGTCAGGTCGGAAGTAGCTTCGCGGATGAAAGTTGTTTCGAACAAATAACCTGAACCGATACCGATACCCAATGCGATTGTTCTGTCCATAGCGTTGCCTGTTGCATCCTGATAGATAGCGTAAGAAGAGTTCAAGCCGCGACCTTCAAGGAACATAGTACGCAAGGATGTACCCGAACCTTTAGGAGCAACCATGATTACGTCGATATCTGCAGGAGGAACTACACCTGTGCGGTCACTCCATGTAATAGCAAAACCATGAGAGAAATAAAGAGCTTTTCCTGCAGTCAGGTAAGGCTTGATAGTAGGCCATACAGACATTACTGCTGCATCAGACAACAGGCACATAATGATCGTACCTTTTTCGCAAGCTTCTTCAATACCGAACAAAGTTTCACCCGGAACCCATCCGTCAGCAACCGCTTTGTCATATGTCTTTCCCTGGCGTTGACCAACGATTACATTGAAACCGTTATCACGAAGGTTCAGAGCCTGTCCGGGACCTTGTACGCCATAACCGATTACAGCGATTGTTTCATTTTTCAATACTTCACGAGCTTTTTCCAATGGAAATTCATCACGGATAACTACATTTTCTACAGTTCCGCCAAAATTCAACTGTGCCATTTTTTTTGTTTTTTTGTTTTGATGACTTGCGCCATCTGTTATTAATTGATTTTATACTCTATATTATTCAAATATCACTTTGGAACGGCATACTACCTCGCTGCCGTTTTTCTTCACCTCTACATGAAACTCGTTTTCACTCACCTCATCACAGAAGAAAGAGAGTTCATCTCCGAAATAACTTTCAGCCACATACGCCATTTCAAACCGGCGGATACGTTTCGTCTGATACAGTTCTATCGGAAACAAGTCAAGTATGTGCTCGATATAACGAATACTGTTTACGTGTCCGTTAATATCGATATCACTGTATTTTGCCGTCAGCGTCGCAACAGGCTGATTGCTTGTCACCTTGATACGCGAAGGCTTTTCTATCGGGCAGGGTTCATCGCATATATAATCGACGATGCTTCCTCCATGCAATGCCAACAGATCGGCAGGCTTACGGGTATTCAGATTGATCATCGCCCATACGGAACGGGCATAGCCGATCTTCTTTCCATCCTTGTCAATGACGGCAAAGTTACGGTCGGTAAAGAGACGATAGACATTCTCCACCCATGTCTGAACCGAGAACTTCTCGTATTGGTAAGGCATCTCGTCCAGCTCGATAGCCAGGCGGGAAAGCACCCATGTGTAATTGTCCTCGTTCAGCGTAGCAATACCAAATCCACGGTCGCTGGCATGAAAACCTGCGCAATTCAGCAGATGATTCCCCAGCACGCCCATGGTCAGGCGGCCGTTAAAATCTACGTGAAACGGCTCTGCCACAAACTGATAAGTCCCTATTTTATTTTCTTCACTCATTACTCCTGTTCCTTTTTACTTTGCTTATACTTCGCTTCCTGTCCGTCCAGGAACTCATTCACACGTTCGAAACAGCTGGTAGTAATAGCCACACGGCCCGAACGGACAAATTGCAGCACACATTTCAAAGCCCGAAGTTCTTCGTAAAGGGAAGTAATCTCTTCACTCATGCCGTTCTTCTCGACGATAGAGAATACCGGATTCACCTCTACAATGCGGGCATTATATCTGCGGATCACTTTAGATGCTTCCGGAGTCTCCTGAAAAGCAGGAGTAGATACCTTATATAAGGCTATCTCATGAAAATAAATCTCGTCTTCCGTAAAATAGTGCGCCTGAATCACATCAATCTTCTTTTCGATCTGCTTCACCACCTTTTCGATAGTGTCCTTATCAGTCCACGCTGTGATCGTATATTTATGTACTCCTTTAATGGAAGAAGCAGAAACGTTCAAACTCTCGATGTTTATTTGCCGACGGGTAAATACAGCGGTCACCTGATTCAGCAATCCGGCTATATTTTCGGAATGAACTATAATCGTATATAATGTCTTATCACTCATAACTTTCTAAATTAAGGATTAACATTCCAGCAACATCTGATTGACTGAACCGCCCGGAGGGGTCATCGGCAGGACATTGCCTTCTTCTACCACACAGGCTTCGAGCAGGAACGGCCCGTCTGTCGAGAGCATTTCGTCGATGGCCGCTTTCAGTTCTTCCCGTGAAAAGACACGTTTGGAAGGAATATCGTAGGCGGAAGCGATTTTCATGTAATCCGGATTCAGCATCGGAGTAAATGAATAACGGCGATTAAAGAACATGGCCTGCCATTGGCGCACGTTGCCGAGATAATTGTTGTTCAGGCAGATAATCTTCACCGGAGCTTTCTGTTCCATGATCGTACCCAGCTCCTGAATGTTCATTTGCAGTCCGCCGTCACCCATAAATACGCATACCGTGCGGTCGGGACGTCCGAAAGTTGCTCCGATAGCTGCCGGAAGGCCAAAACCCATCGTGCCGAGTCCGCCCGAAGTTACGATACTACGTTCCTTGGTATATTTAAAGTAGCGGGCAGAGATCATCTGATTCTGACCTACATCTGTCACCAATATGGCTTCGTGACGGGTCGCTTCGCTTACCGCACGCACCACTTCGCCCATGCTCAGTGAATCCGTTGCAGGATGAAGTTCGGGACGAATGACTTTTTCTTCCTCTACCGCTTCATATTCCTTGAAACTATCGACCCACTCGGTGTGCCGGTTCTTTTTCAGCAGTCCGGTCACAGCAGCCAGCGTCTTTTTGCAGTCGCCCAAAACGGCAATGTCTACCTTTACATTCTTATTTACTTCCGCCGGATCAATGTCAAAATGGATCACTTTCGCTTGTTTGGCGTAAGTAGCCAAGTTACCGGTCACACGGTCGTCGAAACGCATACCAACAGCAATCAGTACATCACATTTGTTAGTATTGATATTCGGTCCCAGATTTCCGTGCATACCCAGCATTCCTTTATTCAACGGATGTTCGGTAGGCAATGCGGAAAGTCCGAGCAAGGTACAACCTGCGGGCATATCCGCCTTTTCGATAAAAGTACGCAGTTCTTCCTGAGCGCTTCCCAGTTCCACTCCCTGTCCTACCAAGACAAGCGGGCGTTCGGCGTTATTGATCAGTTCGGCAGCAGCCTTTACCGATTCTTCGTCTGTGTCGGGAACCGGAACATAGCTGCGGATAAACTCCTGCTGTGTCGGCTCGTATTTTGTTTTTTCAACCTGCGCATTCTTGGCAAAGTCGAGTACCACCGGACCGGGACGGCCACTACTGGCAATGTAGAAAGCACGTGCGATCGCCCAGGCTACGTCTTCGGCACGGCGAATCTGATAGCTCCATTTAGCGATTGGCTGAGTGATACCTACGAGATCGACTTCCTGAAAAGCGTCCGTTCCAAGGAAACCTGTTCCCACCTGTCCTGCAATGACAACGATAGGCGTACTGTCTATCATTGCATCTGCAATACCAGTGATGGTATTGGTTGCTCCGGGGCCACTTGTTACCAAGCAAACACCGACTTTACCCGATACGCGGGCGTAGCCTTGTGCCGCATGGGCAGCTCCCTGTTCATGGCGAACCAAGATATGGTTCAATGTATTTTGATGGTCGTACAGGGCATCGAACGTAGGCATGATGGAACCGCCGGGATAACCGAAAATGGTAGTCACTCCCTGATGTTCCAGAGAGCGCATCATTGCCTCCGCGCCTGTTATTAAGTCCTTACTCATAGTTCTTTAATGGATAATGGATGATTCATAATGGATAATGAAGTGGATCAGTCTATTAATCTCACTGCTCCCTTATCGGCAGAGCTTACCATGCTGGCGTATGCTTTCAGGCTCTTCGGCACGTAACGGTCACGGGTGACGGGAGTCATCGGGCGGGCAGCCAGTTCTTCATCTGTTAGTCGCACGTTAATCGTTCGGGCGGGAATGTCGATTTCGATGATATCTCCATCTACTATTTTTCCTATATTACCTCCGGCAGCGGCTTCGGGAGAAACGTGTCCGATACTCAATCCGGAAGTTCCACCACTGAAACGTCCGTCGGTAATCAAGGCACATTCTTTGCCGAGGTGACGGGATTTGATATAAGAAGTCGGGTAAAGCATTTCCTGCATACCGGGACCGCCCTTCGGACCTTCGTGCGTGATGACGACAACGTCGCCGCTGACGACTCGGCCTCCGAGGATGCCTTCACAGGCTGCTTCTTGTGAGTCGAATACTTTGGCAGGTCCGGTAAACTTCCAGATGCTTTCGTCTACACCCGCCGTTTTTACTACGCAACCGTCCTGAGCGATATTTCCTTTCAGTACCGCCAGGCCTCCGTCCTTGCTATAGGCGTGCTCCAGATCACGGATACATCCGTTCGCGCGATCTTTATCTAATTCCTGATAATAAGCTCCCTGAGAACCAAGTACGAGATTGAATCTGTTTCCTGCCGCACTTGAATATTTGCTCATTGCTTTTTCCGTAACGTTCGGGCTGGTAATTGAATATTGATCGATCGCTTCCGCCAGCGACATGCCATCCACACGGAGAACGGAAGTATCAATCAGACCGCCTTTTGCCAACTCTGCCAGGATAGCAATGATGCCACCCGCACGGTTAACGTCCTGAATATGATATTTTTGAGTATTCGGAGCGACTTTACACAGGCAGGGTGTCTTGCGTGACAGCATATCGATGTCGTCCATCTTGAAATCGACTCCTGCCTCATGTGCCACGGCCAACAGGTGAAGCACCGTATTGGTAGAACCGCCCATCGCAATATCCAGCGTCATGGCATTGAGGAATGCCTGACGGGTAGCTATGCTGCGGGGAAGTACACTTTCGTCACCTTCTTCATAATATTTCATTGCATTTTCCACAATCAGTTTGGCAGCATCTTCAAACAGTTTCGTACGATTTTCGTGCGTAGCCACGATTGTGCCGTTTCCCGGAAGAGCCAAGCCGATAGCTTCATTCAGACAGTTCATCGAGTTTGCCGTAAACATTCCGGAACAACATCCGCAGGTAGGACAGGCATTCTGTTCGATATTCGCTACTTCCTGATCGCTTACACTGTCGTCCGCCGATTTAATCATGGCATCGATCAAGTCCAGATGCTGACCGTTCCACTCTCCGGCTTCCATCGGTCCGCCGGATACAAATACGGTAGGGATATTCAGGCGCATGGCAGCCATCAGCATCCCTGGGGTAATCTTATCGCAGTTGCTGATACATACCATTGCATCCGCCTTGTGCGCATTGACCATATATTCTACGCTGTCCGCTATGATATCACGGGAAGGAAGCGAGTAAAGCATTCCGTCATGTCCCATAGCGATACCGTCATCAATAGCAATCGTATTAAATTCCGCAGCGAAGCATCCCAGCTTCTCAATTTCCGCCTTCACCAACTGCCCGATTTCATGCAGGTGCACGTGTCCCGGAACAAATTGTGTAAACGAATTGACGATAGCGATAATGGGTTTTCCCATCTGATTTTTCTTCATGCCGTTGGCTGCCCATAATGCGCGGGCTCCCGCCATGCGACGGCCTTGTGTACTAAACGAACTGCGTAATTGCTTTTTCATTTCAATCTATCTTTTAATTAAAGAGCCTCCCTCACATCAGTGAGAAAGGCTCCAAATTCTATCTTTTATGGTACGAATACATACACAAAACCTTTCTCACGCTCTTGATGGCACCACCACGACGCGAATAATATGCAGAACTGCTAGGTTAATAGATGTATGTAATATATTCATATCTTCTTTTCTTTATTTTCGTGCTGCAAAGGTAAGGGCTTTTTTATTATCTCCAAACAAATCGAAGAAAAAAATCACTAAAAAGCGAATAATCGTAAGAAAAGAACGGTAATAAACCTAAATTTTATCACTTAAAGGTTGAATTTGCAACTATCAGTTAGTAGAGAATGACTGTCCATTTCTGACAAAAGCGCTTAATAATCTGAAATTTACTCCGTATGCACCCGGTAGCAAGCAAATTATTCGTATCTTTGTCCACCCTAAATAAGGGATTTATTAATTAGAAACTATAAATATCAGATGGAAACAGTAGAAAACAAGTACATCACCGTTGCATATAAGCTATATACAGTGGAAGATGGTGAAAAAGAATTGTTCGAAGAAACAAATGCAGAACATCCTTTTCAGTTCATTTCAGGATTAGGCACAACGCTCGAAAGCTTCGAGAACCAGATAACAGCTCTTTCTAAGGGTGATAAATTCGATTTTACCATTCCGGCAGATGAAGCTTACGGAGCCTACGATGAGCAACATGTATTTGATCTTCCTAAAAATATCTTTGAAATAGATGGCAAGTTCGACAGCGAACGCGTAACAGAAGGCAGCATTGTACCTTTGATGACCGGAGACGGTCAACGCGTAAACGCCAGCGTCGTAGAAATCAAACCGGATGTAGTAGTAGTTGACCTTAACCACCCATTGGCAGGCGCTGACCTGATCTTTGAAGGTGAAGTAATCGAAAGCCGTCCTGCTACCAACGAAGAAATTCAGGAACTGGTGAAGATGATGAGCGGTGAAGGTTGCGGTTGCGGATGCGACAGCTGCGGCAGCGACTGTGGCGATGACTGCGGTTGCGAAGGCGGACACTGCCACTAATTTTAAGTAATAGGTAATAAGTATTAAGTATTAATTCCATGCGGATATAGGCGGAAGTTAATACTTAATACTTTTTTTATGCCGTTATTCCAGCTATTACCTATTACTTATTACTTGTTACTTATTACCTGTTAACATCCTCCTTTGTGCGTCATGATATCAAGCACCATCTTATCCGTTTCGTTCATGGCCTGCGAGCCGATTCTTGTCAAGTTACGAATGCTTTGATCGACATCTTCGTCAATAATGCCTTCTACAGAAGTCACACAACGGTCCTCCATTGCCATCATAGCAGATAATACGGCTGTTGAGACTCCGGTTGTTACTTTGAGTGCGCAGCTCGGTTTTGCACCGTCGCAAATCATTCCCGTCAGGTTGGCAATCATGTTTTGAACGGCAAAGGCTACCTGATTATAGTTTCCACCCATCAGCCAGGTGATTCCGCAACTGGAACCCGTGGCAGCTACTACACAGCCACACAAGGCAGAGAGACGTCCCAAACTTTGTTTAATATAGATTACAGTGAGATGACTCAGCATTAAGGCGCGAATCAGTTCCTCTTCGGTTTTACCATTTTCTTCGGCAAATACGACAACGGGAAGTGTGGCGGATATGCCCTGATTGCCACTGCCGGAGTTACTCATGACGGGAATCATTGCACCGGCCATTCTGGCGTCGCAAGCGGCGGAAGTATAAGATAGTATATGAGAGAATACGCTGTCACCCATCACTTTATGTTCATACGTTCCACGGAGCATCTTACCTAAAGAATGCCCATAATTGCCTTTAAAGGCTTGCTCGGCGGCTGCTTTGTTCAGACGTGCCGTATCGAGAATAAAACGGATTTCATCCAGAGGGGATGTCAGGGCAAAATCATAGACTTTGCGCAGATTCAGTTCCAGTGAAGCGTCTTCTTCCTCTTCATTGGCAGTCTGTTGCTTGTCAAGCAGTACTTTTTCATCCGTAGCTATATAGACAAAGGCAGTATGTCCGCCGGCAATCACAGCCGTCGCTTTTTGGCTGCCGGCTGTGCAGATTACTTCGATGTACAGTTTTTCCGTAATATCTTCTTTGAGAGAAATACAGATTCGCTTCTCTGCGATAAACAGTTTGCCTTGTTCTACTGCCTCCGGTGTGCAGTCTCTCAACACTTCCAATTGATATTCCGATCGGCCGATCAACGCTCCCAAGGCTACAGCTATAGGAAGTCCGACCATATCTGTGCCGGGGATACCGACTCCCATTGCATTCTTTAATATATTGGCACTCAATAACACTTCAATCTTTTCCGGTTTCATTCCTAATGTTTCGGCAGCTTTAGCTACACAAAGCGCTACCGCAATGGGTTCCGTACACCCTATCGCCGGAATCACCTCTTTTTTGATCAAGTCTATTATCTGTTTTCTTTCCGATTCAATCATACCCTATAAGGCTTTAGTTTCCACAAAAGTAGAAAATTCTTTTTTATCAAACATCCATTAGTGAACAAATAAAATTGCAAATTGTTATAAAATCTTCCAAGAACCGAACTTTAACAGTTAGAATAGTAGAAAAATGAAAGCAAAACACGGTATTCTTTATTTGCTGCTAGCCATTTTCTCTTCTTCTTGCATTCGCGAAGAAGCTCCCAATGCAGAGGCAGACATACTCAGTTGCAGATTGCCGGGAGTAGTCATGACAACGAGTCCGATTATCACTAATAATTCCATCAATATATTTGTAGGACCGGGAACGGACATTTCATCCCTTGCACCCGAATTTACATTGACTCCGGGAGCCACTATCGATCCTCCCAGTGGGACGGCTAGAGATTTCCATTCGCCTCAGCAATATACCGTTACGGCTGCCGATGGCTTTTGGAAGAAGAAGTACACCGTATCCGTTATTGATACGGAACTTGCTACTATTTACAATTTTGAGGATACGCTCGGCGGACAGAAATACTACATCTTCGTAGAACGGGAAGGAGAAAAAGTGGTGATGGAATGGGCCAGCGGAAACGCAGGTTATGCAATGACCGGAGTTCCCAAGACAGCCGACGACTATCCGACTTTTCAGTTTGCAAACGGAAAAACCGGAAAATGTCTGTCCTTAGTAACCCGCAGTACCGGATTCTTCGGTAGCATTATGGGAATGCCTATCGCAGCCGGGAACCTGTTTATCGGCTCTTTTGATGTAGGAAATGCAATGAGCAATCCACTGAAAGCGACCAAATTCGGTCTGCCTTTCCGGCATATACCAACTTATCTGGCAGGCTATTACAAGTATAAAGCCGGAGATCAGTTTACAGAAGGCGGCAAACCCGTCAGTGGCAAACGGGATATATGCGATATTTATGCCATCATGTATGAGACCAGTGAATCTGTGCCGACTCTTGACGGAACGAATGCTTTCACCAGTCCCAACCTGGTTTCAATAGCACGCATTGACGACGCCAAAGAGACGGACGAGTGGACATACTTTAAACTTCCCTTCCATATGTTATCCGGAAAATACATAGATAAAGAGAAGCTAACAGCAGGAAAGTATAATGTAGCTATCGTATTCACTTCCAGCCTGGAAGGAGATCATTTTAACGGAGCTATCGGAAGTACATTGTTGATTGATGAAGTCGAACTAATCTATCGCTCGGAAGACTGATTCCATTCGACCAACGATCTGATAGCAGCTATGGAAGGCAGAACAGAGCAACTATAATGAAATAACTAATGATTTAATAATAATGAAAAGATGAAAATCCATTCCTATATATTCAGTTTACTCGCCTGTCTGGTAATAGCCCTCCCCGGCTATTCACAGGTTGACAGAAACGAAACGCTTATCCGTTCCGCTCTTCACGGACTGGAATATGAAATCAAAGCAGGGTTCAGCATCGGCGGTACAGCCCCGCTCCCGCTGCCTGTCGAAATCCGTTCGATTGACGGCTACAACCCAACGCTGGCTATCAGCATCGGAGGAGAAGTAACCAAATGGTTTGCCGTTCAAAACAAGCTCGGAGTCATTGTAGGGCTGCGGCTGGAGAATAAAGCCATGACAACGGAAGCCACCGTCAAAAACTATAATATGGAAATCCTCGGACAGGGAGGAGAAAGAATCAGCGGTGTCTGGACAGGAGGAGTCAAAACCAAAGTCCACACTTCCGGACTGACAATTCCTCTAATGGCTACTTACAAGTTGAGCAACCGTTGGAATATTAAAGCCGGACCTTATTTTTCGTATCTGCTTTCAAGAGAATTTTCGGGGCACGTATATGAAGGATACCTGCGTGAAGGCGACCCCGTAGGCCCCAAAGTCGAATTTACGGATGGTAAAATCGCTACTTATGACTTCTCGGACGACCTGAGACATTTTCAGTGGGGCCTGCAAATAGGAGCCGGATGGAGAGCATTCAAACATCTCAATATATATGCAGACCTCACCTGGGGATTGAATGATATCTTCAGAAATGACTTTCAGACCATTACTTTTGCTATGTATCCGATCTACTTGAATATCGGATTCGGATATGCTTTCTAGCTGACCAAAGACGGATTAATCCTTACCGGATTCCTCCACCTGCTTCACACCGGAGAAAGCAACTTTCACGGTCTGCTTCAATGCAGGTACTTTTACCTGAATATTCATTGTAGCATTTCCACTTTGCACCGTTCCTTCTATACTGGTGGCACAGGTACCCAGAGCAGCGGCATCCCCCTGAAAAGTAAGGTCTTGCTGTCCGGTGAAAGTCGAAACGTCCGTTTCCTTTTTCACTGCACACTTGTCTATCACGATATCGCCGAACTTTAATATGTTTCCGTTTATAAACAGTTCAAATTCCTTCAGTTCCATCTTTACTTCCGTATCACTGACCTGGGAGAAAGTAATAAACTTCGGAAGTCCGTCGGCAATCACAACTTCCTGGTCAGAGCCATCGGGCAGCATTGAAATATCGAGATTTCCCCAATACGTTCCCACCACATCGGGAGCAGTCACCACAGCCTCTTCTTCCGGAGGAGTCGTTTCATCATTGACCGTATTATCATCATCACTGCTACAAGCCGTCAAAAGAGAGACAGAGCATATCAATGCCCACAAATACAATAGATTCTTTTTCATAATTTTCGGGTTTAGTTATTAAATAATCGTCATTTATAAACTAAAAAGAGGAAAAAAGGTTCAATTTGCTTCCTTTTCCGAAGATATTTTGAATTCACAACCTTCTTATCAAAAACTTTGTTATATTTGCATAGAGTAATTTTAAAAAAGCCACAACTATGTTTAATTCATTTGGCAACATCTTTCGGCTCACCAGCTTCGGCGAGTCTCATGGAAAAGGAGTTGGGGGAGTAATTGACGGATTTCCTGCCGGAATCACAATCGACGAAGAATTTGTACAACAAGAACTAAATCGACGCCGTCCGGGACAATCCATCCTCACCACACCACGCAAGGAAGCGGATAAAGTGGAGTTTCTTTCAGGCATCTTCGAAGGCAAATCAACCGGATGTCCTATCGGATTTATCGTTTGGAACGAGAATCAACATTCCAATGACTACAATAACCTGAAAGAGGTATACCGCCCTTCACACGCGGATTACACCTACAAAGTGAAGTACGGCATCCGTGATCATCGCGGCGGCGGACGTTCTTCTGCCCGCGAGACTATTTCACGCGTAGTAGCCGGCGCATTGGCTAAATTAGCCCTTCGCCAGTTAGGAATCAGCATCACAGCTTATACATCGCAAGTCGGTGCCATCAAATTGGAAGGCACTTATTCCGACTATGATCTCGACCTGATCGAAACAAACGACGTACGCTGTCCGGACCCTGAAAAGGCGAAGGAAATGGCAGACCTTATATATAAGGTAAAAGGCGAAGGCGATACCATCGGAGGTACGCTGACCTGTGTCATCAAAGGATGTCCTATCGGATTGGGGCAACCCGTGTTCGGCAAACTGCACGCCGCCTTGGGCAACGCCATGCTCAGTATCAATGCCGCCAAAGCCTTCGAATATGGAGAAGGATTCAAGGGACTGAAGATGAAAGGCTCCGAGCAGAACGACGTATTCTTCAACAACAACGGACGGATTGAAACGCATACCAACCACTCCGGAGGTATTCAGGGAGGAATCAGTAACGGACAGGATATTTACTTCCGTGTAGTATTCAAACCGATTGCTACCCTGCTGATGGAGCAGGAAACGGTGAACATCGACGGCGTAGATACGACACTGAAAGCCCGCGGACGTCATGATGCCTGTGTACTGCCACGTGCCGTACCTATCGTAGAAGCAATGGCTGCCATGACCATCCTTGATTATTATCTGTTGGATAAGACAACGCAGCTTTAATAAGTATCAATATGTCAATCTACCCATGTGCCAATACCTGCACTAAAAATCTGTCAGGCTATTGGCACATAAGCTAAATAACCGCCAGTAAACTATTCATTATGAACGAAATTCAAAAATATATCGCAGCGAACGAACCGAAGATTATGGAGGACCTGTTCAGCCTCATCCGTATTCCCAGTATCAGCGCCCTGCCGGAACATCACGACGATATGCTGGCTTGCACCCAACGCTGGGCACAACTACTGCTCGAAGCCGGAGTGGATGAAGCATTGGTGATGCCTTCCAAGGGTAACCCGATTGTTTTCGCACAAAAGATCGTTGACCCGAATGCCAAAACAGTATTGGTCTACGCCCACTACGACGTAATGCCTGCCGAACCGCTGGAACTGTGGAAAAGCCAGCCCTTCGAACCCGAAGTACGGGACGGATACATCTGGGCACGCGGAGCGGACGATGACAAAGGACAATCCTTTATCCAGGTCAAAGCCTTCGAATATCTCGTCAAGAACGAACTGCTGAAAAATAACGTCAAGTTTATCTTCGAAGGAGAAGAGGAAATCGGCTCTCCCAGCCTGGAAGCCTTCTGCGAAGAGCATAAGGAGCTGTTGAAAGCAGACGTTATCCTGGTCTCGGATACCAGCATGCTGGGTGCCGAACTTCCATCCCTCACCACCGGTCTGCGCGGACTGGCTTACTGGGAAATAGAAGTGACCGGAGCGAATCGCGACCTGCATTCAGGACACTTCGGAGGTGCGGTAGCCAATCCGATCAATGTGCTTTGCGAAATAATCAGCAAAGTGACAGATAAAGACGGAAGAATCACTGTCCCCGGATTCTACGATGACGTAGAAGAAGTGCCGCAAGCAGAACGGGAAATGATCGCCCATATTCCGTTCGATGAGAAGAAATACAAAGAAGCCATCGGAGTGAAAGAACTCTTCGGAGAAAAGGGATACAGCACACTGGAACGCAACAGTTGCCGCCCGTCTTTCGATGTATGCGGCATTTGGGGAGGATATACGGGTGAAGGCTCCAAGACAGTCCTTCCTTCGAAAGCGTATGCAAAAGTTTCCTGCCGACTGGTTGCGCATCAGGATCATCACAAGATTTCGCAGATGTTTGCAGATTATATCTTACAAATGGCCCCCGATACCGTACAGGTAAAAGTAACTCCGATGCACGGAGGACAAGGGTATGTCTGCCCGATTTCCCTTCCTGCCTATCAGGCTGCGGAAAAAGGTTTTGAGATAGCTTTCGGCAAAAAACCGCTGGCAGTGCGTCGCGGCGGAAGTATTCCTATCATTTCGACATTCGAACAGGTATTGGGAACCAAAACCGTATTGATGGGCTTCGGACTCGAATCGGATGCAATCCATTCACCCAACGAAAACTTCTCGCTGGACATTTTCCGGAAAGGAATAGAGGCGGTGGTTGAGTTCCATCAGGAATATGCGAAAAGATAAAGGCTGCCTATAGCCGCACGCAGGACACGAAATTAAAAGAAGAACGGTAGACAAGCGGATAAATCCTTTGCCTACCGTTCCTTTTTATTCAAAAAAAGACATCTTACCACATAACTAACAATTACATCACCGGAGTTTCGAAAAGGAAGGTAAATGATTGACTATCCTTCAAATCCTTCACGGCATCTCCTGCGTAAATTTCTCCTTTGGTCAGGGATAACTTCTTCACCCCTGCCTTCGGACTAAAATCAATCTTCTTCAAATCCAACCAAAACAGGTTCGGAGTTAAAGTAGACTCAAAGTAATACACTTTATTCTTCTGATCGGAAACGGAACGCCAGCGAGTAGAAGAAATGTGAGGCTTCTCCGGTGTATTGATACCAAACGGAACGGAGACATTGCGTATCACACTCAGCACACTGGGGACGGCTATCTTTGCATCGGCAGTCTGCGGAATGGCGTGAATGTAGAAAGAGGCACGCACAAAACGGTCGCTCGAACGGTTCGTTCCGGGCAACATCTGCAATCCGCCCACTTCTTTCCAATAATCATTGACAGCCAACTGCAATTCGTAACGCGGAGAATTGGTCATCACCTGATATTCTTTCCCCTCATGGATACTGAGTTTGCCATCCAGGTATTCAATCACTGCCGTGTTACCCGTTTCATCAGTAATAGCCATGTGCAAAGTAGATTCCGGTCCACCGTTCGGCATACGGGGAGCGTCAATGCGGAAAGTCTCTTTTTTCATTTCATCTACCGCTTCACGTACTGTTGCAAAATTATCAAGTACATATTGAGTCCAGATACTAATTCCCATTGCCGGACGGGTATCTCCGGGAAGTGAATAAACAGATTCCGGCAGGAAAAGCAGGCTTGCCACCAGCCCTTTTTCATTCATTCCGTCACAAGTACCTATATCATAGCCTGTTGCGATTACGCTTCCATATTTGGAAGTCCAGTTTACTGTTTTTTCTTTATTGTGTCCCGCACGCTGCATTCCACGTGGAAACACATAGATATTTGACATAATGTCTTCTTTCCAGTCCATCGTGCGACCAGTGACCACCATTCCGTCCGGTCCCAGATATACGGCACGCGTACATGCTTCCGCCGGCTGTATGCCCATCAAAGAGACGGCAGCTAACACCAATGCAACACCCGTAAGTTTTTTCTTCATATTCCTTCCAAATTAAATAGTTGATACTCTTATATCTATAATAACAAATATACAACGAATATTGCCTGAGAGAGAGAAGAATTTAAGGGAAAAAAGGGAATTTATTCAGAAAAAATCTTATCTGCTCTTATTTGAGTTAAAAAAGCCTGCGGATGGAAGGAAACATTACACATTATTTGCTTTTCAAATGGGATTTCATTATTTTTGTACATAACCTATCATAAAAACTAAGGAGGGCAAATGCGTATGAGACAAAAAGTTAGCATATCACGGCTTCCGATTCGTTTGGGAATCTTTCTTTTGCTGTATTTTGTTCCGCAGTTACTCTCCGCGCAAGAAAACAACGACAGCACGCACATTCTTCGTAACGGTGCATCCATAACGCCGGACGACGTACTTAAACAGGCCAACATTAACTTGTTTCCAGAAAAGAGCACTACATATTCTTTATATTCACCCGGACAGTTGGAGCATATACCCCGCTTTTCACTCAAAAGGGATATTTCCCTACCTTATCAGACCAATCCTTCCCTACTCTTCCGAGGTGATTACAGCACGGGCGGGGTATTGCATCAATTCGATCATGGAGCACTGTTCGGTTCCGGAAGCCAGACAAGTATGGCAGGCATCGGGCGTTTCAACAGTGCTTCACTAGGTTATCAGCATATTTTCAATGAGCAATTCGAGTTACAAGTCCGTGCCAATGCGCTGAAGGTCAACATGTCCCATATCACCGGACAGGCTTTCAGCACTTCGGGCGCCTTCCTTTATCATCCTTCCGACCATGTCACCTTCAAGGTCTTCGGGTCATACGACATCGGAAATTCTTACGGAATGAGTACCCATAGCTACGGAGCTACGATGTCCGTCGATATGTCCGACCGCTTCGGGATGGAAATGGGAGTACAGCGATACTATGACGCGATGAGCGGACGTTGGGAAACGGTTCCCGTTATGATTCCTTACTACCATTTCGATAAGTTCACACTGGGTTTGGATGTGGGTGGTATTATATATGAGATTCTCCGCAATGCCGTTTTTGATAAAAACAGAGGTATAGGTGGTCCATCCGGCCCGACAATCGGACCACCCCGGATGCATATACCTATACGGTAAAATCCCGTTATCATAATACTGGTTTACATAGATCAATCACCAGTTTCGACCTTTGAAACTTTTAGTTTCAAGCGTTGGAACTAATAGTTTCATGCCTTGAAACCATTGGTTTCAAAGGTTGAAACCAAAAGTTTCAAGCGTCTGAAACTATCTGAATGTGTACTTCCCTAATAATGGTTGACTTGTTTATCTCTAATAGCTGCTATGTGTTGA